>NZ_JBHTCO010000038.1:0-49362 GCF_042665295.1 Scopulibacillus cellulosilyticus | reverse complement strand
GCGAACATCCTTATTAAAGCTGTTAAACAGCTGTACTTTCAATCGTTATGATCCTTAGCTTTTATTGAAAAGTTGCCCTTTCAATCACGCTTGGCTTTTGTTTAGTTTTCAAGGTACAATCTCTTAACTCTTTAAGTCAGTCGCTCAACAGCGACCTTCTTATTATATCAAGTTGCGAACAACTTGTCAACAACTTTTTTCATGGCGCCTTTGTTTCTTTCAAAAGCGACGCTATTAATAGTAACACAGTAGATTCATAACGTCAATACTTTTTTGGTCTATTTTGTGAAGACCACTTTAGAATCGACAAGATTTATAATACCACCTGTTTCGTTTATAGTCAATAACTTTTTTAAAAAAGAGAGAGCAGCTGCAGGGCTGCTCTCTTTTACTAATCTTTTTTGCGCATTTGCGGGAACAATAGCACATCTCTTATTGATGGTGAATTCGTTAATAACATGACAAGCCGATCCACGCCAATGCCTAATCCGCCAGTAGGCGGCATACCATACTCAAGCGCTTCTAAAAAGTCTTCATCCATCATATGGGCTTCATCATTGCCTTCAGCCCTTTCCTTTACTTGAGCTTCAAAGCGTTCTCTTTGGTCAATTGGATCATTAAGCTCACTAAAGGCATTTGCATGCTCGCGTCCGACAATAAATAATTCGAATCGGTCAGTAAAGCGCGGATCTTCAGGGTTCTTTTTAGCCAATGGAGAAATAGCTACAGGATGCCCGTAAACAAATGTAGGCTGAATCAGGGTATGTTCAACTTTTTGTTCGAAAAATTCATTGACGACATGACCGAAACTCATATTGCTTTTTACATCAACACCGTGCTGATGAGCCAATTCACGCGCTTCTCCATCCGTCATTTCTCTCCAAAAATCAACACCTGTTTGCTCTTTTACAGCATCGACCATATGAATTCTCTTCCATTCAGGTTTTAAATCTATTTCATGGTCACCGTAAGTAATTTTTGTTGTTCCTAATACTTTGTCAGCAATATAAGATACCAAATTCTCAGTCAATGACATAATATCATGAAAGTCGGCATAAGCTTCATATAGCTCTAACATTGTAAACTCAGGATTATGGCGTGTAGATACGCCTTCATTTCTAAACACCCGTCCGATCTCATAAACCTTTTCAAGTCCGCCTACAATTAATCGTTTAAGATGGAGTTCGATAGCAATACGCATATAAAGCGGAATATCCAAGGCATTATGGTGCGTAATAAACGGCCGTGCTGCTGCACCGCCCGGGATGTTATGCATCATTGGCGTTTCAACTTCTAAATACCCTTGTTCATCTAAGTACTGGCGCATATACCGTAAAATTTTACTTCTTGTAACAAAGGTGTTCTTCACTTCAGGGTTCATAATGAGGTCAACATAACGCTGACGGTAACGCTGTTCAACATCTTTTAGACCGTGAAACTTATCTGGTAATGGACGCATCGATTTAGTCAGCAGCTTAAAATCGGATACTTTAATAGACAACTCGCCGACCTTAGTTTTAAAAATATCACCTTTGACTCCGACAATATCGCCAATATCAATTGAATTAAACAATTCATATTGTTCTTCTCCAACCATATCTTTACGAACATAAATTTGAATCTGTGCTGTTAAATCCTGAATATGTGCAAACCCTGCTTTTCCCTTACCGCGCTTTGTCATTATCCGTCCAGCTAAGGTAACAGAAATATCTTTTTCCGCAAGTTCCTCTTTTGTAAATTGTTCATAAGACTCAACTATTTGCCTGGCAGTATGAGAACGTTCAAACCGTTCACCAAATGGATTAACGTGATTTTCCAGGAGTGTATTTAGTTTTTCTCTTCTTGATCGAAGCAAATCATTTAATTCAACATCCTGACTCATAATAGCAACTCCTTGTCCCGGTCATATGTATAGACCTATTATTAAAAAATTTATATTGATATAAATTGTCAGTGCTGAGTAGTGCTATAGTTCTTAAATAAAACTTTAAATAGCAATCATTATGATTAGTAAAAGACTGCCAGTGTCTCACCGGCAGTCTTGTATCTAGGTCGAATTATAGTTAAGCAGATAATTAATGTCAACCTAAAGCACAGATGATTTAACTTAAGATGCTTGTTCAACCGTTAATTTTTCGACAAAGCCGTACAAAATTTCTTTAAGTTCGTCCGCTTTCTCACAAACATTGACCTTTTTGCGTACGTTATTACCGCCGCGTATTCCTTTTAAATACCATGCCGCATGCTTACGCATTTCTTTTACCGCAATATTCTCGCCCTTTAACTTAATTAATCGGTCGAGATGTAAGCAACAAACATCAATTTTTTCCTTTGGATCCGGATCAGGAGCAAGAACGCCGGTTTCTAAATACTGAACCGTCCGGTAAAGCATCCAAGGATTTCCTAATGCGCCTCTTCCAATCATGACGCCGTCAACACCTGTGGTATCAAGCATACGCTTGGCATCTTCAGGCGTTAAGACATCACCGTTGCCAATAACGGGTATATTTACGGCTTGTTTGACTTCTTTTATAATTTCCCAGTCAGCAGTACCTTCATACATTTGAACCCTTGTACGGCCATGTAACGCAACTGCTTGAGCACCTGCACTTTCAACAGCTTGGGCGTTTCTTACCGCATAAATATGGTCATCATCCCAGCCTTTTCTCATTTTAACCGTTACAGGTTTGTCAACGTTTTCTACCACAGCTGAAACCATTTCATAAATTTTATCAGGATCAAGAAGCCATCTTGCTCCCGCATCACACTTTGTGATTTTCGGTACAGGACAGCCCATATTAATATCGATAATATCTGCATTTGTATATTGATCAACGTATTTTGCCGCTTCTACAAGCGTTTCCTTTGATCCGCCAAAAATTTGAAGACTTAACGGTTTTTCTCTTTCGTCAACATATAGCATTTGCAGCGATTTTTCATTTTGGCTGATAATGCCGCGATCAGCGACCATCTCGGCGCAAACAAGCCCTGCGCCAAATTCTTTAGCAATTAAACGAAAGGCAGGATTGCACACACCTGCCATCGGTGCTAAAACCACTTGATTTTTCAATTCAATTGGCCCGATTTTCAACATCTTATCACCCCTTTAATCTCTAATTTCCATAAATTCATCAATTGATACACCCAGAGTATCGGAGATCTTCTTGATGAGTTCATCAGCCGGCAGACGGTTGCCTCTTTCAATTTCACCTAAAATAGAAAGAGAAATATTAAGTTCTTTTGCTAAGTCTGCCTGGGTGTACCCTTTCAGTTTTCGAAAAGCCCGAATTCTCCTTCCCCATTGTTCGGTCTCCATAAGCGCACTCCTTCTTCACTTTTCAGATTCTCATATAATTGTTCGATGGATTTATTCATGTGAGGGACGGTTAATTCTGCATTAATCTCTTTTAAAGGGGTTAATACAAAAAGTCGTTTAGAAAGTTCAGGATGTGGCACTTTTAAATTTTCCATCTTAATATTTTCTCTATTATATAACAATATGTCAAGATCAATAGTCCTTGGCCCCCAATGAATATCTCTTTTTCTTCCAAGCGAGTATTCAATCGTTTGACATACTTTGAGCAATTCTTCAGGGGAGAGACTTGTACGAACTTCAATTGCCATATTTAAAAATTCATTTTGCTCAACAGGACCGTACGGCTCAGTTTCATAAATAGAAGAACAGGAAGTAATGTCTATGCCAGGATTATCATCCAGCTTTTTTAAGGCCTGATACAAATAACCATGCCGATCCCCCATATTAGAACCAAGTCCTATATACGCAACTGATGCTTCTTCCATGGTCATCGGCTCCTTGTCAACTCAATAGCAACAGAGTCGTAATAACCCGGAATAGGCGGATCCGGTTTGGTCACTTTTATATGACAGCACTGGATAATTTGGAAAGATGACAGCAGGGCGGAAGAAATATCTTCGGCTACGCTCTCCACTAATTTTTTTGGAGGGCCTTCAACAATCTTTTTCGTGATATCATAAATTTCTTGATAATTGATCGTATGGTCAAGATCATCGTTCTTGCCCGCATCTTTTAGATCACATTCTAAAATGACATCTACAAAAAAACGCTGGCCTAATTTATTTTCTTCACTGAAAACCCCGTGATAACCGTAAAAAGCCATTTTATTTACATATATCTTATCCAATTGGTTCACCTTCCATAAGCATTGTATCCATCATTTTAGCCATTTGCGCTATTGATTTAACGTCATGAACCCTAACAATTTGGCAGCCCTTAGTTATGCCTAAGCATACCGTAGCCCCCGTTCCCTCCATCCGGTCCTTAACGTTCGTCCCCAGCGCTTTACCAATGAATCTTTTTCTTGATGTTCCAAGGAGTAATGGATAACCTAAACTATGAAAGGTCTCAAGGTTATTCATAACCTTTAAATTGTCATGGTAAGTCTTTGCAAAACCGATACCAGGATCAAGTATAATTTTGTCATCGGACAGACCGGCCTTTTTTACTAAGTCAACACTTTCTGTCAAATCGATTTTCATATCTGTTAAAAGATCATGGTAATCTTTATTCTCTCTGTTGTGCATAAGCACAATCGGGCAATTATACTGAGCAGCAACATAAGGCATGTCAGGGTCTTTCTTGGCTCCCCAAACATCATTAATAATATCTGCGCCGGCGTCCAGCGCTTGTCTTGCAGCTTCTGCCTTATACGTGTCAACGGAAATAGGAATATCAGAAACTTGTCGTATAGCCTTAATGGCCGGTATGATTCTTTCCAGCTCAATATCAAGGGGCGTATAATCGCCCCCTGGCCGGGTAGATTCTCCCCCAATATCAATAATATCCGCCCCGTCTCGAATCATCTCCAGAGCATGCGTTACAGCAATGTCGATGCGATTATAACGGCCGCCGTCTGAGAAAGAGTCAGGCGTAACATTTAAAATACCCATAATCGTCGTTTTCTTATTAAGATCAAGTGTTTGCCCGCGAATAATTAATTGATGATTGCGCTGCTTCATTGCTAACATTTATTTTTCACCGCCTGGCAGGATTTCTTGTACATACTCCATAACAATTTGGCAAAAATTGTTGTAACGTTTCATGTAAAACTAATAAATATGTTTATAAAAACACCTTATGAGTGCACTGTATTAGCGTAATATTGTAAAAATCGCTGTAAAATATTAATACCATTTCGGGTCATAACCGACTCAGGATGAAATTGAACCCCTTCTATTGGCAATGTTTTGTGACGGATAGCCATGATATCTCCTTCAGAAGTCCTTGCTGAGACCTTGAACTCTTTTGGCAATGACGCTTTATCAACGATTAATGAATGATATCTCATGACTTCTAAATTTGCGTCTAAACCTTCAAATATTGTTTCCCCGTCATGTGTTATGACTGACGTTTTTCCATGCATTAACTGATTGGCTCGTACAACCCGGCCGCCGAAGGCCTGAGCAATGGCTTGATGACCCAAACAAACACCCAGTATAGGCACACTGCCGGAGAATTGACGGATAACTTCGAGGCTAATTCCTGCTTCATTTGGCGTGCACGGACCAGGTGAAATAACAATATAATCCGGATTCAAGTTTTTTATTTGTTCTATAGTAATTTCATCATTTCTAAAAACCTTGATATCCTCCATCAGCTCGCCAAAATATTGAACCAGGTTATAAGTGAATGAATCATAATTATCAATCATTACAATCATTTTCTTCTCCTCCTCAACTCTGCTCTTCTCTTCTTTACTCAACTTTTTTCCAAAAAGGATTTTCTTTCAATTACGTTTACATATAGCCTAAACCGGATGATGATAACCGTCAATATTTTATTGAAACTTTAGTATAAAAAAAATCAGGTTGTCGAAAATCAATCGGCAACCTGACTCTAAAAGTCTCCAATTATGTTATGATGTTTTATTCATCAAATTGATATAACGGTGTACTTAAATATCTTTCTCCGTTACTTGGAAGGACAACAAGAACTTTCTTTCCTTGACCAAGCTGCTTCGCGACTTGAATACCGGCATATATTGCTGCTCCTGAAGAGATCCCTCCGAGTACACCTTCTTTTTTCGCTGCCAGACGAGCATATTCAAAAGCCTGCTCTGTAGATACAGTGATGACTTGATCATAAATATGTGTATTTAATGTGTCTGGAATAAATCCTGCCCCTAATCCTTGAAGTTTATGAGGTCCGGGTTCATGACCGGAAAGAATAGCAGAATCCTCGGGTTCAACGGCAAAAAGTTTTATATTTGAATAATTTTCTTTTAAAACTTCACCTGCACCTGAAATTGTTCCGCCCGTACCGATACCGGCAACAAACGCATCCAACTGGTCACCCATTTGTTCAACAATTTCTCTGCCTGTCGTGAGCCGGTGTACTTCAGGATTCGCCATATTTTTGAATTGCTGAGGCATAAAATAACCTTTTGCCTCAACTAACTCTTCAGCTTTGGCAATGGCAGCTTTCATTCCGCCGGGACCAGGGGTAAGAATCAATTCCGCTCCATATGCTCTGAGTAAATTCCGTCTTTCCATACTCATTGTCTCAGGCATAACAAGAATGGCTCTGTAGCCTTTGGCTGCGCAAACCATAGCAAGGCCGATACCGGTATTGCCGCTTGTAGGCTCAATAATTGTATCTCCCGGCTTGATTTTACCTTCCTTTTCAGCTGCTTCAATCATTGCTTTAGCTATACGGTCTTTTACACTGCTTCCAGGGTTCATATACTCAAGCTTTGCATATAAATCCGCATCATTTTCACCTGTTAATCTTCCAAGTTTGACTAAAGGTGTTTGACCAATCAAATCTGTAATTGAATTAGCAATCATACCGTTTCCCCTCTCGCTTTATTAAATCCGAGTAAATAAGTTTGTTTTGTTGGGATTATCTTAACAAATCTTATAACTTTCTGTCAATAATAAATCTAATCAATGGCTCGATAAATCTCCTTCAAATCATCCTCAGAGAAGCGGTATATTTCCCGGCAAAAGTGGCAAGAAGCTTCAGCCCCATGATCTTCTTCGATCATTGCCTTTATTTCTTCCTTGCCTAAACCTATTAAAGCATTTTCAATTTTTTGTTTAGAACATTGACATTCAAACCGTACCGGCATTTTATCAATAACCTTATAATGACCCTCTCCAAATAAAGTACTGAGCAAATCTTCCGGGGTTTGCCCCATTTCGATCAATTTAGAGATCGGCGGTATTTCTGATAACCTTTTCTCAATTTCATCAATAAGTTCTTCAGCTGCTCCCGGTAAAATTTGAATCAGAAACCCGCCCGAAGCTTTAATACTGTTATCAGGATTAACCAAAACACCTACACCTACAGCAGAAGGAATTTGTTCTGAACGGGCAAAATAATAAGTAAAATCATCGCCAATTTCACCTGAAGCAATCGGCACTCTGCCTGTAAAATTTTCTTTTAAACCCAAGTCCTTAACCACGCTTAGAAAGCCATTGGTGCCCACTGCTCTTGCTACATCCAGCTTTCCATACTTATTCAATTCAAAATGAACTTGAGGATTAGTCACATAACCTCTCGTTTCACCTTTTGCATTTGAATCAACGATGATGGCGCCAATAGGACCGCCGCCTTCAATAGTTACCGTTATCCGATCTTCACCTTTAAGCTGTGCTCCCATCATCGTTGCTGCCGTCATCGATCTGCCAAGCGCGGCGGAAGCAGTCGGCCATGTTTGATGACGGCGCTGCGCTTCGTTAACCATGTCAGTTGTTAGAATCGTTTGCACCCTTACCTGACCATCAAAGGCAAGCGCTTTTATTAAGTAATCAGACACTGCTTTTGTCCCCCTTTAACTGTGCTAATGTTTATTCCGTTTATAGATAAGGTACAAACCCTTTAAGGTAAGAAACGGATCAATATGATCAATGACATTCGTTTCTCCGCCAATCAATGCTGAAAGGCCGCCGGTTGCAATAACAACAGGTTCCTTTTTCGCTTGTTGTTTCATTCTGGCAACAATACCTTCAACTTGTCCAACATAACCATAAACAATACCGGATTGCATAGCATTTACCGTATTCCTGCCAACTATATGCGGTGGTTTTGTAATTTCAATTCTTGGCAGCTTAGAGGCATGACTATAAAGTGCCTCAGTTGAAACGTTTACTCCAGGCGCGATTGCCCCGCCAATGTAATTGCTCTGTTCGTCAATGTAGCAATAGGTTGTTGCTGTGCCAAAATCAATAATAATCAGAGGCGCCTGATAATAGTGTATGCCTGCAACGGCATTTACAATACGGTCTGCACCAACTTCTTTTGGATTATCGTATTTTAAATTCAATCCTGTTTTAATTCCCGGCCCAACGACAATCGGCTTTTGTTGAAAATATTTTTCGCACATACGCTCCAATGAAAACATAATTGAAGGAACAACAGAAGAAATGATTATCCCGCTGATTTTCTCAAAGCTTAAATCAGCATCTAAGAAAAGATCTTTAATGACCATCGCAAATTCATCTTCTGTTTTTTCACGATTTGTAGCAATCCGCCAATGATGAATGAGTTCATCGCCTTTATAAACACCCAACACTATATTCGTATTACCAACATCACATACAAAAATCATTTTTAATCACCATACTATGTATATTGTTTAAAACGCTTTTATCTTACCATAAAGAAAACTTGCCCGATTAGCAAGCCTAAAAGCACAGATAGAGAAGCTGCGGCTTGAAAATACTTCTTTTTTGCTTTGCGACGAGAGGTCAGGGTTGCTTCAATGAATAAGACCGCCCCAAATACTTTCAACCTTTATTATATTTTAATTTAATGAAAGTGTAAAAAAAGGATGCCTCCTAATTTGAGACATCCAAAAAATCAATTATTCGTCAATTTTATTATCTTCATCTGACTTTTTATCTTCATGTTCTTCTTTTTTATTGATATTCACTTTAACATCGTTATCTTCTGATGCATATTTATTTTTGTTTGCTTCGATCAGTTCACCGCGGTCGTACAGCGCACGAATCTGGTCGGCTTCAAGCGTTTCGACATCAAGAAGCGTCTTTGCTATTAGTTCAAGTTTATCTTGATCTTTCGTCAAGATTTTCTTACAACGTTCGTAGCATTCTTTAATAATGCGCTGCACTTCCATATCAATTTCGTAAGCAATCGCATCACTGTAATTAGGTTCATTTTGAATATCACGGCCTAAAAATACCTGACCGCTTTCACTTTGGCCAAATTGCATTGGTCCGAGCTTCTTACTCATACCAAATTCAGTAACCATTTTCCGGGCTAAGCCGGTTGCTCTTTGGAAGTCATTACTTGCACCGGTACTTACTTCACCAAAAGTAATTTCCTCGGCTACACGTCCGCCGAGTAAGCCGGTAATCTTCTCAAGCAGTTCCGGTTCAGTCATAAAGTAACGATCTTCCTTAGGAAGCGTTACAGCATAGCCGCCCGCTTGACCACGGGGAACAACCGTAACCTTGTGAACAGTTTCAGCACTCGTTAAGTTAAGTCCAATAATCGTATGGCCTGACTCATGGTAAGCAACAATATTTCTTTCCTTTTGGGAAATCACGCGGGATTTCTTTGCCGGTCCGGCAATAACACGTTCTACCGCTTCATCTATATCTTCCATATCGATTTGCTTTTTATCACTTCTCGCAGCAACAAGCGCTGCTTCATTAAGCAAATTCTCGAGATCCGCACCAGAGAACCCCGGTGTCAGTCTGGCAACTGTTTTGATATCAATTTCTTTAGCCAAAGGCTTGTTCCTGGCATGGACACGCAGAACAGCTTCACGGCCTTTAAGGTCAGGGCGCCCAACAGGAATTTGTCTATCGAAACGGCCGGGACGTAAGAGCGCAGGATCCAAAATATCCGGACGGTTAGTAGCAGCAATAATGATTATGCCTTCATTAACGCCGAATCCATCCATTTCAACAAGGAGCTGGTTCAATGTTTGTTCGCGTTCATCATGACCGCCGCCCAGTCCGGCACCGCGTTGACGGCCGACAGCATCGATCTCATCAATAAAGATAATACATGGTGCATTTTTCTTCGCATTTTCAAATAGATCACGGACACGGGATGCGCCGACACCTACGAACATTTCAACAAAGTCTGAACCGCTTATAGAGAAAAACGGCACACCGGCTTCACCAGCCACGGCACGTGCAAGCAAGGTTTTACCAGTACCAGGAGGACCAACCAAAAGAACACCTTTTGGGATTCTTGCCCCCAAAGCCGAGAATTTCCTTGGATCTTTTAGGAATTCTACAACCTCAACGAGCTCCTGCTTTTCTTCATCCGCACCAGCTACATCCTTAAATGTTACCTTTTTCTTATCTTCTGAGTATAATCTGGCTTTACTCTTACCGAAATTCATCACGCGGCCGCCGCCGCCTTGAGCCTGATTAATTAAAACAAAAAACAGAATAAAGATGATAGCAAACGGGATCATGGTAGTAAGAAAGTTTATCCATCCGCTGGTTTGCTCCTGAGGTTTAAAATGAACATCAGTTTGTTTTGCTTCGTCTCTAATTTGGTCAACTGCTTTTTCATTAAATGGCACATATGTTTTAAAAGTTGTATCTTTAGCGTAATTTTTTAATTGGCCTTGAGCAACATATACACTGCCTTCAGGCTGTAAAGTCAGCGATTTAACATCACCTTTTGTTAAGTGCTGTTGAAAATCACTGTAACTCATGGAGCGAACTTCTTGGTTTGAGCCTGTAAAGAAGCTCACAATTCCGATTATAACTAAAAATATGAGCAAATATATGATGGTATTTCTAAATATTCGACTCATCCCTTACCTCCTCCCGCAATAAAAGGAAACCATATTTTATAGTACCATACTCATTTTAAATGTCACAAGAATTAACTCTCATAGATTTCAGGTTTCAATATCCCAATGTACGGAAGGTTACGATACTTTTCCGCATAATCTAATCCGTAGCCGACCAGAAAGGCATCAGGAACAGTAAAACCAGTTAAATCCGGTACAATATCAACTTTGCGTCCTGTTGGCTTATCCAACAACGTGACAATTTTAATGGACCTTGCTTTGCGGTATTTTAATAAATCCACTAAATAGCTAAGCGTTAACCCGCTGTCTATAATATCTTCTACAATAAGTATGTCCCGTCCTTCAACCGAAGTATCCAGATCCTTTATAATCTTAACTTCCCCAGATGAGACTGTAGAATTCCCGTAACTTGAAACATCCATAAAATCAATTTCTAAATGAACCTGCATCCGCTTAATCAGGTCTGCCATAAACGGCAAGGCACCCTTAAGTATGCCAATGACGAGCGGAAATTGATCTTGATACTCTCTTGATAGAGTTTCACCCAGTTCAGTGACTTTATTCTGAATCTCTGCTTCAGTATAAAGTATTTCTTGCAAATCTTCCTTCATTACGCCTGCCTCCCAAAATCAGCTGTTGGTATAAAAGTTAATACAAGGTAATTTGTACTATTTACATCCATCGATGCCTTATCGCTGTGTCTTAACAATGGCAACCATAAAACATATCCATTTGCATCAACGACAACCGGCCACTCATCTCTTAATCTGCGGTCAATTTTGGCATTGATAAAAATGTCCTTAATCTTTTGTGTGCCGCTCATACCTTTTGGCGTGATACGGTCACCATTTTGCCGCGATCTGACAAGCAACGGTTGAATCACTTGATGATAAGGGCAAATAAAGCGGTTTAATCCCTTTCCATAGGCAGTAATATCGTCAGTAACTTTTGCTATTACCTTGCCGGACGGAACCTCTGTGACACCCGGAATGGCGAGAGCTGTTTGATAACCAGCCTGTTCCGCATCATTTTGACTGAAAGAAAACGTACATTGATCATATGACCGGACGGCAATCAGCCGATCAGGAAGATGCTGCATTCCTGATGGTTTATCAGAACGAAACCAATCCAATAGTGTCTCAATATGTATTGATTGAAGTGATGGCTCAATATGTTTGTTATGGTAAAGATAGTTTAATATTAGATGAATAATCCTTCTTTGTAAAGGAATCGGGGTACGAAGAAAATGCTGTATTGATATTGTCATTTGCTCTTGCCTTTTATTTGTCACAATATCAGACAGCTTTTCTTCCGCTAACTGATCCAAATAGTTATTATCATCATAAAGAATTTCACTGTCATGCTGAAAGCGTAAATGAACAAGCGGATTTTCTGTCTTTAAAAAAGGCAGAATAACTTTTCTAAAACGATTCCGAGTGTATTCATCAGATTCATTTGTTTTGTCAATTCTTGGTTCAATTCCATTTTTAAAACAATACTCTTCAATTTCCTTTTTGGTAACAATTAAAAATGGACGAATAACCTTTCCGCCCATAAATGGCCGGGACACTGGCATTCCTGCCCTTGCGGCGCCAAAACTGCCTCTTACCTGCCGCATGAGCATTGTTTCAATCTGATCATCGCCATGATGAGCGAGAGCCAGCATTGATGCGTTATATTTTTTCATAACATTACCGAAAACTTTGTAACGGCAATGTCTTGCGGCAGCTTCTGTACTCATGTGATGCTCCTCCTTAAATAGAGGTACATTCACACTTTTGCCTTCAAATAATATATCCTTTTGACTGCAAAAAGATGCAACATATTCTAAATCTTTACGGGAATCATCGCCTCGCAGCATATGATCAATACTGCATGCAACAATTTTAATATCCCATGATTGCTTTGCCTTATTTAAATAATCAAGCAGTGCCATAGAATCAGGACCGCCTGATACCCCGACAACAACCGTTGCGTGCGGAGTAATTAACTTGTGACGCCGTATAAACTGATCCACAATATATTCCAAGAAAAAGCCACCTTTATTCCTTAAAAGTTACCATTTAAAATTTTACATAACATACATCGTCAGGTAAAGAATATACAGGCCGGCGATGAACAAACCTAACATGAGTGTTACCTTCCACCCTCTTTTTCTTCGTCTTTTTTTTCTTTGTCTGGTTTGCCTGCTCGGCTGCGCAGGCTTTGTATAATAATTACGTTTATCCGAAGAAGAGGTTCCGCTTATTTTTTGTAAAAGTTCTTCTCTCATATCTTTTGCTCTAGTATATTTTCCCGTAATTGCCTTAATTAAAACCGATTGTAACAAACTCAACCGTTCATGTCTTTTAATATATTCTAGCAATTGCCTTTGAGCATTTTGCTGTTTTTCAAAACGTTTCCCCCCTGCCGCATAAACCAGAATCATTGCAGCGGCAAACAAATCATATTCCGCGTCCGCCTTTCGGTGGCCAAATCCCCAATATCCGCGATCAAAAAATTCAGTATACTCTTTGACTGAACGCCCGATTAATGTTACACCGCCGACATCGAGCCATCTAATTCGAAAACGCGGGCCAGAAACAATTAAATTTTCCGGCTTAAGATCTCCAAATATCCACCCCTCCCGGTGCAGTCTGTCTAAATCTTGCAGAAGCTGAAGCATAAATATACAGGCCCAATCAAAACCTTTTATTTTAAGGCATTCAACCAAAGAAATGCCATGGATGTAATCCATAGCATAAAAACTGATATTACTATGATAAGTCACCCAATCATCAACATCATACAAAGAAGGCCCCAGGGGTTCTCCTTGGACCTTTGATAATTTCTTTAAAACATTCACTTCGGTAGTCATTGATGAGCGATCTTTGCCGAATTTAACAGCCACTCTGCCAGCCGGCGAATGGGCCAGGTAAACCGTTCCCTGAGCACCGCTGCCCAAACGTTTAATGATTTGATAGGTGCGGTTGTGCCATTTCCCTGTAATCAATGTGCCAGAAGCTAAGTTAATATCCTGGTTCTTCATAGAATGATTCATCATCGGATAAGAAACTCCTTCTAGATGTTTTAGAAAAGGTTTGAATAGCTTCTTTAATGGCCGGGCCCGTAGGCGTAATACCTCCAGAAGCTAACTTTGAAAAGACACTGCTTATGCTGTCAATTTTCGGTGTCCAGGCCATCAACTTGCTGGTAGCTTGACGTTTCCCGGGAAATGAATACAAGCAAAACTGATTACTTCCCATACGTGAATTTAGACTGATTGACAAATCTAGTAAAGCTTCCTGAACAGTAGGCAATTTACTTTTCATACTGGCGCTTGTATCTACTAGAATACAGACTTCTAAATCAACCGTTTCTCCTAATTCATCGACGACTTCCATCACCTTGCCCCGCTTTTCCGGAGGAAGGTCTTCCATCGTTTCTTCATCACCAAGAATATGCTGTAATTCTTGATTAATAACGCCTTTAATTGTTTGGGTCATCGCTTGTCTAGTTACCATTTGAACCGTTTGTGATAATTGTTTTGTTTGCACAATTTGACTAATGCCGCCGCCAGCTAAAGCAATATCTTCTATTTCCCGTATACCGCCGTCATCTGATTGATGTTCATGTATCACACCGATCACATTAACAGCAATGCCTTGTTCTTTTGCTAAAGCCGCCATTGCAGCAGGGTCTTCACCTTGATTGGAACAGCCGTCAGTAATTAAAAGGATTTGTTTTAAAGTTCCCTTTTTCATTCCTGTTCACCCTCTCTTAACTTATCAATCATCATTGCCAAGAGATATGGGTTTTATACGGCTGCTATTGTGCTTTTCGGCGGAGTATATTGCCTCTTGTGTATGTTGGTATAGCCGCCCATTTTGGAATATGGTGCTTAATCTTTGCCACCACAATCGTCATATCATCCTCAATTAACCCTCCTCGTGTCCTTATCACTTCCTCCATTATTAAATCTGCAATATCTTGCGGTTCATCGGTTTCTAATTCTCTTATCTTTCTTTTCATCCACAGCTCTTTATTTTCAACATGCTTTGGACCGTCAAAGATGCCATCACTCATCATTATTAATAAATCACCTGCTTTTAATTGCTCGCTGACAACATCTACATCAAAGTCTTGAAGGATCCCCATCGGCAGATTGCCTGCTTCCACCATCATGACTTTGTCTCCGCGCTTTATAAAACTTGGATTAGATCCAATCTTCAGAAACTTTGCACTTGCATTTTGTAAATCAATCATAGCCAAATCCAATGTTGAGAAGATTTCATCTGTTGTTCTTAAAGAAAGGATTGAGTTAATAGACTTGATGGCAACAGTTTCGTCAATCCCCGACTTCAAAACTTTGGATAATAGCTTTAACGTTTCATTACTTTCTAAATAGGCTCTTTCACCATTGCCCATCCCATCACTGATCGCTAAAGCAAACTTTCCTGCCCCTAATTCAAAAGTAGAAAAGTTATCACCGGAAACCCAGCCTCCGCCTTTTGCTGTATGTGCGACACCGGTATCTATTTCAAATGTCCGTGCCGATGCAAACATGACCTGGTAATATCCATTTGGAATTGAATCATCATTCGTTTGTTTTTTGACAATAATATTCTCCCTAAGGATATCCGAAAGAATAGGGGCAATGAGTTTTTCACATTCACCATGACAATCGGATGGGAGTGTCATTTCGATATCTACCGCTCCTTCCTCAAGACTATAGATGTCTACATTTGCAACATCTAACCCAATTTCTTGCAGATTAATCATAATTTCTTCTTCCTGCTGCTGATGAGTATCTCCCTCCCTTTTTATTTCACGGGCAAAATCCCCCATTACCTGGGATACTCCCATTAACTGCTCCGCTACCAAGCGTCTTGATTCCTTCATTTTTTGCTTTAGCATTTTATGCTCATTAAAATGGGACTGCTCCTCAAAAATAGCTTCAGTCACTTTCTCCGGCTTCACACAGTGCGTTTGCCATTCTCTCTTTAACTTAGAATCTTTTAACATAGGCCCGTCTTCTGTTTGTTCCATAATCTGACTCATAAAATCATAGGTTTCATCAAAATGTTTTACCCAACAATATTCCTTCTTAAAGCAAGTTTGGCATGTTTTCTCTGTAATATTGCTTAAAAACAAATCCACCTCTTTTCCCGAGTTTTCTTCTTCACTATATAATTGCCCCGGTGTAAAACTATTCGATAATGTTTGAAACAGATTAGAAAATTGCTCAACCCTGTGGGCTGTCACATCCCGAAGTTTCTTCGAATATTGCTGCTCCTGAGCATGATATTCTTTCGTGCCTGGTATATATGAAGCGAGCTTTGATGAAATCGCTTTTGGCGTTAATAAGAACATGGCTACCGCAATGAGCGAGTCAATCATTGTGCTTGTTAAATGCTGATAACCTTGGCCATACAGCCCAATTAATAAGGTACCGATGATAAGCCCCAAGGAAACGCCTATTTTTCTTCCCTCTTTAAGCAGCCCTCCAAGCAAACCCGAGAACGCCAGCAAACTCATTTGATATAGACTGCTGACATTTGCCAAACTCAATATCAATCCGACAACAACGCCGACGGTTGATCCAATTGCCGCACCGCCAACATAAGAGAATAATAATACAAAGTAACGCGAGAAAACATGTTCCATTGATACTTGTCCAAGGTGCCAGCCAATTGTACCGGTTAAAACCGACGCAAGCATTATAATAAAACAAATAATTTCCTCATTTTTCAAAACCTTTGTCCTTACCTTTGTCGATAAGAGAGGCATACTTTGTAAAAAGATTAAGGTTAAAATAAACCCTAA
The DNA here is from genome assembly GCF_042665295.1 of Scopulibacillus cellulosilyticus. Lineage (NCBI taxonomy): Bacteria > Bacillati > Bacillota > Bacilli > Caryophanales > Sporolactobacillaceae > Scopulibacillus > Scopulibacillus cellulosilyticus. The sequence goes on along the minus strand of NZ_JBHTCO010000038.1, from coordinate 32,773 downwards.
ACCGGACTCAACTAAGGCGATAAAGGCGCTTGATGTCTGCAATTGCCGCGTCATCATAAAATCATAGCCAAGCCTTGCGCCTGCACTGCTGAAGAAAACGAGATACGGCAATGCTTTTAAGTTATCCCTTTTAATAAACTTGATGGTAACCGCACGAAAAAGAATATAAACAACAACCGACGTAAGAACAAATAGTCCATGCTTTGGTGAAACAGTTACTCCTCCAGCTGCTAAACTCATAAAAGCCAACCAATACTTACTTCGTTTTAAGGCTAAAACTGTTGCAAAAAACGGAATAATAAACGGAGACATATTAGATAAAATTAAAGCTCGTCCAAGTAAAAAACCAATAATGATACAAAATGTTTCCCACCTAGCAAAGACTTTTAGCCACATGGTCTTAAAACTTAAAAATAAGCGTTGTTGGAAACGTTGTTGTTGTTTTGCCGTTGGTGTTAAAGCGCCTAATGCATGAGAATCAGGACTTTCAAAACGTTGTATCATAACTTGCACCACCCGTAAGTTATTATTGTATGTCCCATTAAAACACATTAGACTTTCGTAATTTGTCAAAACAGCAGAGAATATTCAAAAAACTCTTCGACGAAACACGTCACACGGTGAGTTTTAAATACACAAAAAAAGCACCCTGTAAGCCGGGTGCTTAAAATCTATATCTATTCTATATCGCTAAAGACAGCAAGCTTAGCCTCTTCTGGCGCCGCGTCCGCCGCGTTTTGATTCTGTTTGTCTTTTTAAAGCCGATAATCGGTCTTCACTGTCCTTAAGAAAACGCAGCATCTTATCTTCAAATGTTTGTTCTTTGTTGAAACGCTTTCCCCTTTGACCGCCTTTTGGTCTCGGCTTAGGTTTTGGCTTATCGACAGCTTTACGGATTGACAGGCCAATTTTACCGTCAGACTCAACTTGGAGAACCTTAACCGTTACCTCGTCACCTACCGATAAAACTTCATTAATATCTTTTACATAGCGGTCAGCAACTTCACTGATGTGTACCAAACCTGTCTTGCCGCCCGGCAGATCAACGAAGGCCCCGAAGTTTGTAATACCTGACACTTTCCCTTGCAACTTGCTGCCTACTTCTATTGACATAAAAGAAATGCTCCTCCTAAAAAAAATAGTATATATAATTTATATTATTATACATAATGAAAAAAGAGCATGTCAATGTTTGTCAGTATCGTGAGAAGGGAAAATAATTTCACCTTTTTTAGACAATAAAAAGTCCTTGCGAGCCAATTCTCCAATATAATCCTTATTATGTAAAAGACGGACTTTACTTCGATAAACCTTCTCATTGTGTTTTTCATCTTTCAGTTTTTTTTCAAGCTGCTCTTTTTGAGTTTCTTTTTGTTCGATTTGACTTCTTTGAGATAAAATGACGGATACCATGCCCCCAACGACAACAGCCAAGATAATGACAAATACTGTTAGACGGCGAATTAATCCTTTCCGCCGTTTTCGCATCTTTTTTTCGTGTATTTCTTTTGATGCAACATAATCAGTGTTTATCGATGTTACACCAAACTTTCCGGTTGGATTCATGGTACCCCTCCTACCTGAATTTCTTCGTAAACCGATCAAAAAACCTTAAGATAACATAAAGAAACTTTACCGTTCTATCAATAAAAGATTGAGGCACTAACCATTTGATTAACCATTTAAATGGAAAAATAATCACTGTGATGATAAATAAGACAGCGCTCAATAAAACACTAATTAATATCTTACATGATCTATAGAGAAGCTTCAATAGTATCCAAACAGGTTGTACAATGATGATTTTTATAAGTGTATAAATTGCTGATACCGTTCTGACAACAATTAAGATTAACCCTTCCAGTATCTTCTCATAAATCCTTTGAAAAAGTGCTTTATAGGCACAATAACCTATCGCCAAGGCTATAAATATATAAAAGCGGATGAGACCCTCATTTACTTCCAAAAGGACAAAAAAGACCAGTAAGCCTTGGAAAGCCCAGAAAAGCGTATCGGTGATAATCATAATCCAATGCCATCTTTTCCTGGGGCGGATAAAACGATGATAGGTCGATAAAGAGGCTCCGATCCATATCCCCATGGCAGTCATTGCAATTATTGTGGAGAATTGCTCTGGTAAAGTCATTTAAACAATTTGCTAAAGAAACCTTTAGAATTTTCTCCGTATTGATCATCAAGGTAGCTGATGTCAAAAATTTTTCCCTCAATGACCACTATCCCTTGCTCAACGTTCAAATTTTGCATTTTTAAATGACTGCCTTTAATAGCTAAAAAGCCCATAACCGTTTCTAAGAGAAATTCTTCATGATCAAAACTTTCGACATGTTTTACGCCGGTAATTTCAATCTTCTTACGGCTCTTCATTATGATATCATGGTTCGGTGATGGCTTGTCTTTATTATTCATGGGTTGAGAATAATAATGATCCATTGCTCTCCCTCCTCTTTGTTTAATTGTTATGAGGGAGAGAATCATTTTAGAACAAGCTGTTTTATATTTTACTATCGGAAAATAACCTTACAGCATGTCAAGCAGGTTCGCAGCAACTGCCAAAATTTAGTTCGTTCTGTTTGTTTTAAAAAGAAGGGATAAATACTATCCCTTCTCATTTGTTAACCGGCTCTTCGCTTATCACTTCGTAAAGCGTCCCGGCTTCGTCCTTCTTAACTGTTTCCTTAAGTTCTGTCACCTTTACAGTTAATACCTTCTGACCGTAATGAATGCGCAGAGTGTCTCCTGCTTTAATGTCGGAACTTGCTTTACCTTGCTGACCATTGATGTCAACACGGCCTTGATCAGCCAATTCTTTAGCTACAGTTCGCCGCTTTATAAGACGGGAAACTTTCAAAAACTTATCTAACCGCATTATTTCACAGCTTCTTTTAGTTTATTTCCGGCACGGAAAGCAGGAACCGTTGATGCAGGAATATTAATCGTTTCGCCGGTTTGAGGGTTTCTTCCTGTACGGCTTGAACGTTCTCTGGTTTCAAATGTGCCAAATCCGACAAACTGAACTTTTTCATCTTTTTTAAGAGCTTCAGTAATTTCATCAAGAAGTTCATTAACGACCAATTCAACATCTTTTTTTGTCAATCCGCTTTTTTCAGAAATATTGTTAACTAATTCATTTTTATTCATCTTTAAAATCCTCCTTTTACTTCATAAAACAATTTTAGTTAGCAAAGACCAGCTTTTTTATTTTACCAATCTTATTCTCTGTTCGATAGCATTATCCTTCTTTATCATTCATTTTCTTTAGAAGCTTCCCAGATATAATCCATTTGTTCTAAAGTCAGATCATTGATTGATTTACCTTCTTGACGGGCACAGTGCTCAATATAAGTAAATCGTTTAAGGAATTTACGATTTGTCCGTTCCAATGCAAGAAAAGGGTTAATTCCTTTCCATCTTGCCACATTGATGACTGAAAAAAGGAGATCGCCAATCTCCAGTTCCAAGTGATCAGGCTGGTTTTCAGCATCCTTAACCTCTTTTAACTCTTCATCCACTTTCTCCCATACAGATTGTATATCTTCCCAATCAAACCCTGCTTTGGCTGCAAGTTTTTGATATTCTAATCCCTTTAGAAGCGGAGGCAAAGCCTGATTAACATCGTTAAGTATTGATGAATCTTTTTTTACTCCTTTTTCCTCAGCCTTGATTTGTTCCCAATTTGTTACTACCTCGTCAGCATTTTTAACATGTTCATTAGAAAAAACATGCGGATGTCTTCTGATCATTTTTTCCGTAATGGACCTAATGACATCATCAATTGAAAAATATCCTTCGTCTTCGCCAATTTGTGCATGAAGCATGACCTGTAAAAGAACGTCGCCTAACTCTTCTGCCAAATGATCATCATCTTGCTGATCAATTGCTTCTAGAACTTCATACGTCTCTTCTACCAAATATCTCTTCAATGATTCATGCGTCTGTTGTCGATCCCAAGGACAGCCTTCAGGGCTGCGGAGTTTTCGGATGACTTTTCTAAGCGACGGGAACGTATGGGTTAATAAGTCCGGATCCTTAACCGGCGGAACATATACACTGGTCAGATTATCTACCTCGATACTATGGTCGAGTTCATGTAACGGCACATGAATCACCTTTTCATTTTCATGACCGCAAGCTGTGACGATAACTACCGGGTAATCATAGGGAAGGTGTTCAAGAAGAACAAGCTTGACCTCCGAAGCAACAAAAGCATCATAGACCTGACAAATAACCAGATGCTGGTGTAAGGAGATCTCATCACCATCCAGATCCATCGCATTAACAAAATTTAATCCTTCTATTGGGTCCATCTTAAGTGCTGTAAATAACGGATCAAGAAAGCTTTGCCCGCCGATGATATTTACTGAAATCTCCTCTTGATTTTGAGCATCGTCTAACAACAACTGAACAGTGCGTTCCGCCACCATTGGATGGCCGGGTACCGCATAGACAATCTCTTCATATTGGCCGGCCTCTTTAAGGAGGGTTTTAACAATTTGTTCATAAACCCCTTCAAATGTGCCTTGATCGGTATAAATATGGTCAAAGGATTGGTATTCAATCCCTTCATTTTTCAAATCCTGAACAACAGGATGATCCGCCGTTCTTAAAAAGAGCTTGTTTGTCTCTTTTAATTTCTTATATATGCCAAGTGTCAGTTGATCTATCCCGCCGGCTCCAAGCCCAATAATTGTTATCTTACAAGCCATTATTTCACTCCTTTACTCTCACTTTTTTCGATTTATTTAACCACTTCTCAACGATTGGGAGATGTCTCAGTTCATCATCTTTAAAAAAATTCAATTTAATGATTAACATAAAAAAGGCGCCTCCCCCTATAAAAACGCTTGTTAAAGCGACTACAGCAGCATTCATACGAGATACTTCATCAAAATGCAGGACAGCAAAAACCATTTTCCAAATGATAATTGAACATGTCATCACTAATAATGACAGTATCAATTTCCATTTATCCTTTAAAGTAAAAAGTGAAATCCGGTAAACTTTCTTTACTTGATTTAAATTTAGACAAGCAACAAGTCCCATGGACAGACTTGTAGCCACTGCGGAACCTGTAATTCCGAGACGCGGGACAAGCACGGTATTTAAACAAACTTTAACGACAAGAGCCGCTAATAAATAAGCAACAGGCTGCCAAATTGATTTTCCCCCTTGTAAAATACCTGCCGACGGTACAACAATGATAATCCATAAAAGATTAAAAGACATATAGAACATGGCGAGCGTCCCTTTAGTATCTTCAAAAAGCATATGATTCGTCTCCCCCGAAATTAATGCCAGTCCTAAAGCAGCCGCTAATCCAAATATTATACATACCCGTAAGGAAAATTTGATCTGGTCGATGAGGTCATCACCGGGTGATTCTTCCCTTATTTTAGCAACCGCCGGGACGATTGAAGCCGTTAATGCGCCTGCCACAGTCACCCCTATTTGTATTAACGGAAAAGACCGATCATATACACCTTCCAATACCTTCGCATGCCCCCAGTGGAAATGCTTAAGAAGCGGCACAAGTGTCAGCGAATCGATGAACTGGAAAGATATCAATGTCAGTGAAGTTAATGTAAAGGCAATGCCTTCTTTTAAAAGTCTTTTAATAAAGGGGACATCAACTTTAACATGCCCGAATCTTTTACTGGAATGGGTTTGTTTTACCTTTATCTTATTTTTTCTCCTAAAAAAGAAAAAACAAAGGATAGAAATTGAAGCTATCGGCGCTATCATTGAACCAAAAGCCGCCGCCGTCCCAAATTGATACGGCGTCCCGCTTCTATAAAACAGGATGAAAGACAAACCCAAAATCAAACCTACCCGCAGCGCTTGTTCACCTACTTGTGACGCGGCAGTAGGCGTCATATTATATAAACTGCCCTGAAAATAACCGCGTAACACAGCAAGAAAAGGAACAAAGAGGTAGATAAAGGAAATCGTTCGAATAGGTGCGGCAAGAAGAGGGTCAGCCATCACCCTGGCAATAAATTCGGCTCCTCCAAACAAAATAATAAAAATTAAAAATGACAGCCCGCCGACAGCCATACTGGCATTAACAAACACTTGCCGCTGCCCTTTCGAATTATCAGCTGAATGTTCAGCCATCAATTTTGAAATCAGGACAGGAAAGCTTGTCCCTCCCATCACAACCGCAAGGGAATAAAAAGGATAGATTTGTTGATAAACGTAAAAGCCGACATCACCCGCTAAATTTTGATAAGGGAGCCGATAGACAGCACTGAGGACTTTAACAATCATAGCAGCAATGCTAAGAATAAGAGCCCCTCTCCATATATGATGATTCATGGTATTTCACCTTTTCAAGGATATTAAAAATGCCCGGGAAATATTTATCCGCATAAAAAATAGAACGTGTACTTTTCCTAAACTGGATATATTATATCAAAAACATAATAAGAAAACCCGCCGGATGGCGAGTTGCGAAAAGTATAATATATATTTCAGTGCTTTTTTCCGAAAAGGTTGTTCAAAGAAGTGTCTCGGTCCCGTCGTAAAGCTGCAAGAGGTTATTCAAGCGGCAGCTTTACGACACGGTGTTTCTGCAAAGAAATGAAATAAAAGCTTGTACATTTATTAATAAAGCATCACGATTCCATTTGTCTTGCCAGGAAGCCTGCAGCTGTTTCTGCCAATTTCAGTTCTACTTCACCTAATGTTTTATCTTCTTTTGCTATCAACATGACAGCGCCTATTGGGTCACCGCCGGAAATAATCGGCGATATCACGTAAGCGCCAGTAACTTCACCGGCACCTTCGACTAATTCGTGATTACCTTTTTCCTCTTGAACTGACTTTCGGTTTTCCATTGCCTTTTCAACGGTGCTTGATATATTTTTATCCAGGTAATCTTTTTTGGCTCCTCCGGAAACCGCTATGATGGCGTCCCGATCGGCGATTAAAGCTACACTGCCCGAGTTTTCGGACAAGGCTTCCGCATATTCTTGTGCAAAATCACCCAATTCGCTAATGGGAGAGTATTTCTTTAAAATGACTTCACCTTCCCGATCTACAAAGATCTCCAAAGGATCCCCTTCTCTAATACGTAACGTTCTGCGAATTTCTTTTGGAATCACTACACGTCCTAAGTCATCGATACGACGTACTATTCCTGTTGCTTTCATATTCTAAGATGCCCTCGCTTTCACTTTCAATAATGTCTAAGGTGTCATAAATAATGATATTGTAATATTTCTTGCTCTTATTATTTACGTCGTTTCCATAACTATGCACGCTTTTGAAATTATTAGTAAGTGTTCAAAAAGGAGGGCAAACTTTTGCAACTTCTTTAGTTAGCGATAGGGATATTTGACTGTCCCTCATAAATCTTTTCGATTAGGCTGTAAAAGTCATTTAACTGTTTACTTGGGGACGCTTTATCAACCTTAATCGATAATTTGATTTTTTGTCCGTCAGCACCGATACCCATTTGTCTTCCTCTTTCACTGACGACCTCAAATAACTTCACACGATCTATTTTCTCAGATCCTTCTTCAGAAAAAGTAAGGGTCATTTGATTATTATTTTGCTTAATCGTCTCAATTTGCAGCTCATGGGCTATGACATTAATTTTAGCAACAGTAAATAGATCAACAACTTCTTGAGGATAGTCACCGAAACGATCAATCATTTCATCATGAAGTTCATTAACGTCGCTTAATGTTTCAATGGATTTAAATCGTTTATACATATCTATTTTTTGCAGAGAATCTTCGATATAAGTCTCTGGAATATAAGCATCAGCATCAATCGTAATGCCGACTTGATGCTCATGTTTGGCTTTAACGGTTCCTTTTCTTTCTTCAATAGCATCCTTCAGCATTTTCGAATATAAGTCAAAACCGACAGAATCAATAAAACCATGCTGTTGGGCGCCAAGCAAATTACCTGCGCCGCGGATGGACAGATCCCGCATCGCGATTTTAAATCCTGAACCAAGTTCTGTAAATTCTTTAATAGCCTGAAGGCGTTTCTCTGCTACTTCATTAACCACTTTGTCGCGCTGGTACGTGAAATAAGCATAAGCAACACGGTTAGACCGGCCAACACGCCCGCGCAGCTGGTACAACTGGGATAAACCCATTCTATCAGCATCATAGACGATCAAAGTATTTACATTGGGTATATCAACACCTGTTTCAATAATAGTTGTGCTGACTAACACATCATACGCACCTTCAAGAAAATCAACCATAACGGCCTCAAGCTCATTCTCTTTCATTTGGCCGTGAGCAAAGGCAACTCGCGCATCCGGTACAAGTGCTGAAATTTGTTCGGCCATTCTTTGAATGGATTCAACCCGGTTATAAAGAAAATAAACTTGTCCATCCCGCGCCAGTTCCCTCTCAATCGCTTCACGAATTAATGTCCCGCTATACTCCGTCACATAGGTTTGAACCGGAAAACGATTCTCTGGAGGCGTTTCGATAATTGATAAATCACGAACCCCGAGCATCGACATATGCAATGTTCTTGGTATTGGTGTGGCCGTAAGTGTCAATACATCAACATTGGCCTTCATTCTTTTTATTTTTTCTTTATGTGTGACGCCAAAACGCTGCTCCTCATCGACGATTAGCAGCCCTAAATCTTTAAAAACAATATCTTTTGATAATAAACGGTGAGTGCCGATCACCATATCAACTGTACCCTTTTTCAATCCTTTTATTGTTTCCTGATGCTCTTTACGGGTGCCGAACCTGCTTAAAACACTGATATTAACAGCAAAATCTTCAAACCGTTCTTTCGCTGTTTCGAAGTGCTGCTGGGCAAGAATCGTCGTCGGAACTAAAAATGCCACTTGCTTGCCTTCAGCAATCGCTTTAAACGCTGCTCTAAGCGCTACTTCAGTTTTCCCGTAACCTACATCGCCGCATAATAAGCGGTCCATTGGTTTGATATTTTCCATATCCTTTTTAATTTCTTCAATCGCTTGAAGTTGGTCATCTGTTTCCTGATAAGGGAAGGCAGCTTCAAATTCATGCTGCTCAGGGCCATCTTTTTGAAAGGCATGACCCTGGCTTGCTTCACGTTCCGCATAAAGTTTAATAAGGTCATCCGCAATGTCTTGTACAGAAGATTTGGCTTTGCTTTTAACACGTTTCCATTCACTTCCGCCAAGCGCGTATAACTTGGGTTCCTTTCCTTCAGACCCTACGTACTTCTGAACCTGATCAATGTTTTCAACCGGAACGTATAATTTATCGTTGCCCTTGTAGACGATTTGTAAATAATCTTTATGAATCCCGTTGACTTCTAAAGTTTCAATACCTATATATTTACCAATCCCATGATCAACATGGACAACATAGTCGCCAATTTTTAGTTCATTATAATTTTTTAACCGTTCTGCACTGGAAATTTTCTTTTGCCGTCTTGAAGCCTTAGGCGCTTTGTTCGCAAAAACTTCTTTTTCTGTAATAACAACAAGCTTCTGCTGCGGAAGTTCAAATCCGCCGTCAAGATGTCCGGTTACGATTTGCCTCTTACCGGGGGCCGGTCTTGTTTTATCTTCAACAAATTGCGCTTCAATGCCGTAATCTGACAATACATCTTCCATACGTTTGCCGCGGTCATGATTGGCCGCAAGCAGCACAACGGCATAATTGCCCTTTTCCCAGCGCTCACACTCATGTTTTAATACATTAATTTGTCCATGGAAATTTTGCATAGAACGGCAAGAAATATTAATGATGTTCTCCGGTTGAATATACCCGTGGTGTCTGAGAAACAGCGACAAGTATAATACCGGATGATTAATGATCTGGTTAAAATCCTGCCAATCTAAAGATAATGAAACCCCCGATACAATCTCGCCTTTTTGTAATAATGCGGTTTGCCATTCCGCTTCTTCTTTATCCAGCTGTTCCGACATTTCTTGAACTCTACTAATTTCATCGACAATAATCAAAGAATCTTTTGGAAGATAGCTCAAAAGCGTTGATTCTGTCTCATAAAAAAATGTTGTATACTTGGCATTTCCTTGAAAAGGCTGATGCTCTTTTAACTGTTCTATCTCATAGCCTATATTTTCAGTTAAGAGTTCTTTAACCTGTTTGTCTTTAACCTTCTTTAATGTACTGGCGAGCCCTTTTTCAAGTTTATCAGCAGCTAACTGGTATTGGCTGTCAAATAAAATCAGTTCTTTAGCCGGTCCAATCGTAATTTCTTCTACTTTATCTTCCGATCTTTGTGTATCGCTATCAAAATAGCGAATAGAATCAACTTCATCATCAAACAGTTCAATTCTTACCGGATAGTCCTCTGTTAAAGGGTAAATATCAATAATTCCCCCCCGGACACTAAATTCTCCAGGCCCATTAACCATTGTTTCTCTTTCATAACCAATAGCTGTCAATGTCTTAATTAATGAATCAAGATCAACAGTTCCGCCCATTTTTAAATGAATAAGACTGGATGCCCATAATTTTTCCGGGGCGAGATATCTTTTGACACCGGCAATTGGAGCAATAATAACGCTATTTTCCTTTTGAGCAAGCCGATTTAATACTTCTATGCGCTGAGCCCGTAATTCAGGACTGGCGATTGAAATTTCTGAGGCTATTAAATCGTTAACCGGGTATAAATAGACTTGTTCTGAACCAAGACAATCCTCTAAATCATCATACAGCTTCTGGGCTTGATACAAATTATGCGTCACGATAAGCAGCGGTTTTTTCCGTCTCTTGTAAATAGAAGCCATCCATAGCGATTTAGCAGCATTTGTTAAACCTGAAACAAGCTGCTGCTTCATACCGCCTGCAAACCCATCAAGTACTGTATCTAAATCCATTAATTTTTCTGAAAAGTATCTTTCTAACCCCAACATAGGAATCCCCTCCCTTTTACTCCATGTTCAAAAAAGAGGAACGAGCGTTACATCTCGAACTGCTGCGTGCTGCCGCGAGAATTGGCGCTGCCTCTTCAAATAATCGCCAGCGAAGGATCACCGCTTTAACGCACCTTTTTCCTCTGCCTTTTAAACATTTTCTTTAAGCGGAAAAATGCTTTGGCTGGACCAAAGCGACTTTCACTGTATAAATGTATCCCACTGATGAAATTCGGGGTTTCTTTCTAAGGCTTCCTGGCAATCTTCACATATCGTTTTAACGTGAATACTGCCGGCATGATCATAGTGTATCATTGATTCGCGTTCTTTTACGGTTAAATGATCGAAACCTAGCTTATCAGCATTAAAAACATCGCCTTGGATATGCCCTACTTTTGTGCCGCAATGACGGCATGTATAGTAGACATCCATATTATTCGGCCTCCTAACATAGGTTCTGCTAGGAGTAGTATTGTCTTACTATACTTTTTTTATTCAACTATTAAAACGGTTCATAACTTGTTCGAAGGAATGTTTTGTCCAATAAGCACTGGCTTCTTTTGCTTTTTCAATCGCTTGACTTATGGTATCTTTTTCATTTTCGCCAAAACGCTGCAATACATAATCAATAACCGGTTGTCTGCCGTCAGGTCTGCCAATACCAACCCTTATCCTTTTAAAATCTTGCGTCCCCAAATGGGCTATTAATGATTTTATACCATTATGCCCGCCGGCGCTTCCTTTTTTTCGTAAGCGTATTTTGCCGACCGCTAAATCCATATCGTCATAAATAACGAGTAAATCGTCTATGGATAACTTATAAAAATTCATTAAAGGGGCAACAGCTTCTCCGGATAAATTCATGTATGTTAATGGTTTCACAAGAAGAATATCCTCATCGTTAATCTTGCCCTTGCCGTATAATGCATTAAATTTTGTTTTTGTTAATGGTATTTGATGCTTTTCTGATATCGCATCAATCGCTTCAAAGCCTATATTATGTCTTGTATGTTCATATTTAGAACCAGGATTCCCTAATCCAACGATTAGTTTCACAAATAAGACACTCCATTCATCTGTCTTGATATGTCTGTAAATTATATATTACATAGCGAAACAGGCGCAACCTAACAGGATGCGCCTGTTGCTTAAAATATTTACTCTTTGTCCTCTTTATCGCCTGAACCCTTTTCGTCAACTAATTCCGGTTCTTCAGGCTCTTCATCAGCGGTTTCTTCTTCAAGTTTTGTAGGCGGTTGAACCGAAGCTATAACTTCATTTTCCTCATCAAGCACTTCAACATCGAGCTTATCTAAAATATCCGCGACTCTTAATGAGTCTCCCACATTAAGTTCGGAAATATCTGCTTCAATATGGTTTGGAATATTCCCAGGCAATGCCCGTATGTTTAATTCAACAAGAGGCTGTTCAACAACCCCGCCTTCTTTTTCGCCGATGGATTCTCCCGTTAATGTCACAGGAACAACCGCATCAATTTCAGACTTCATATCAATTTTCAGAAAATCGATATGGACAATTTCACCTTTAAGATTATCATATTGGATTTCATGAGCCATAACCGGATAAGACTTATTATTATCCAAATTCAAGTTTATGACAGCATTGCGTCCTTCATTTCTTAAAAGACGTAACATATCGCTTTCTTCTACTGCAATCGTTTGATTACTGATATCTTTGCCGTATACAATAGCAGGGATTTTTCCTTTGCGTCTTAATCCCTTCGTTAATGACCTTCTAGATTCATCTCGATTTATCACATTCAAAGTTGACATATAAGACACTCCCTTTCTCTACTATATACAATTACCCTTTTTCTATCAGTTTAAAACCTATTTAATCAAACAATTTACTTACTGATAATTTTTCATGAACACGGATCACTGCCTCACCCAAAAGCGGCGCTACCGACAACTGAGTAATTTTTTCAATTTGTTTTTCTTCCGGTAACGGAATCGTATTTGTTACGACAAGCTCGCCGATACAGGAATTTTCAATTCTTTCGATAGCAGGTCCTGAAAGAACAGGGTGCGTACAACAAGCAAATACTTTATTTGCCCCGTTTTCAATTAAAGCATTCGCAGCCAAAGTGATCGTTCCAGCCGTATCAATAATATCATCAATAATGATCGCTGTTTTCCCTTCAATATTACCGATAATGTTCATGACTTCGGCCACGTTCGGCTTTGGTCTTCTTTTATCAATAATGGCTATCGGCGCTTTTAAGCGGTCCGCCATTTTTCTTGCCCTTGTAACGCCGCCATGGTCAGGGGAAACAACTACAATGTCATTTAATTCTTTACTAATAAAATAATCCGATAAAATAGGCACACCAAGGAGCTGATCAACAGGAATATCAAAGAACCCTTGAATCTGAGTCGCATGCAGATCCATTGTAATGACCCGGGTGGCGCCTGCTGTTTCTAATAAATTGGCGACTAACTTTGCAGTAATAGGCTCTCTTGCCCGGGCTTTGCGATCTTGGCGCGCATATCCGTAATATGGAAGGACCACATTGATTGTTCTTGCCGATGCCCTCTTTAAAGCATCAATCATAATAAGCAGTTCCATCATATGTTTATTAACAGGATCACACGTAGATTGGATGACATAGACATCACAACCGCGGACACTCTCTTCAATATTGATTTGAATTTCTCCATCGCTGAATTGTGTTACTGAACATTTTCCTAAATGAATACCTATATGCTGAGCAATTTCTTTCGCTAACTCCCGGTTTGAGTTAAGAGAAAAAACTTTTAAATTTGGATCTAAATAATTGGCCATCCTTACGGTCCCTCCGTGGTTTTTTATAGTACTTTAATATCCTTTATTTCTTTAAATTCAGTTTATCGACATAATTTTCTTTGTTAACTTGACGTGATCTGGCGATTGCCAGTGCATGATCATTGACGGAACTCGTAATTGTCGAACCTGCAGCAACAAACGCATCTTTTCCGACTGTTACTGGTGCAACAAGATTGACATTGCAGCCGACAAATGCGCCATCTTCAATTTTAGTCAGGTGTTTATCCTTGCCGTCATAATTAACTGTGATTGATCCGCAGCCCAGGTTAACGCCGCTGCCTACTTCTGCATCACCTACATAGCTAAGATGAGATGCTTTGCTTCCGTTTCCTATCGTCGATTTTTTCACTTCGACAAAGTTGCCGATTTTAACTTCATGTCCAATTTTTGATAGAGGGCGTATATGAGTAAACGGTCCAATATTAACATCGTTACCGATTTCACTGTCATGAACGACAGATTGTTTGATGTTTGCCCCATCGCCAATTTCGCTGTCTTTTATCTCTGTATAAGGGCCAATGTTACAATTTTCGCCAATTTTTGTTTCTCCATCAATGATACTGCCCGGATAAATTGTCGTATCCATTCCAATAACAGCATCTGGTGAAATATACGTGTCATCAGGGTTAATAATTGTCACTCCCTGGCGCATATGCCGTTCATTGATTCTTCTTCTCATAAAAGACTCTGCTCTGGAAAGGGCGACCCTATCATTCACGCCAATGGTTTCTTCGAATGAATCGGCCATGTAAGCTGCAATTTTTTGACCTTCATTTTGTAATATTTCAATGACATCCGGTAAGTAATATTCACCTTGGGAGTTATTATTATTTACTTTTTCCAGGGAATTAAATAACTTTTGATTATCGAAGCAGTAAATCCCCGTATTAATTTCTTTAATTTCCTTCTCTTGAGGCATTGCGTCCTTATCTTCTACAATGCGTTCAACAAGCTGATTATCATTGCGGATAACCCTGCCGTAACCTGAAGGATCTTCAGCAAAGGCAGTTAAGACCGTAACAGCTGCCTTTTCATTTTCATGATGACTTAACAGGGCGTCAATTGTTTCTTTCTTAATAAGCGGTGTGTCACCGCAAAGGACAACCGTTGTACCCTCAAGACCTTTAAGAGAATCAGCTGCTTGCATAACAGCGTGAGCGGTCCCTAATTGCTCAGCTTGAAGACCATATTCCACAGAATGACCAAGTTGTTCCTTGACAGCATCTGCACCGTGTCCTATGATAGTAACAATCTTTTCAAATTCTAAATCGCTGACTTGATCAACTATATGTTGAATCATTGGCTTTCCGCATACACGGTGCAATACTTTATATAGTTTTGACTTCATTCTTGTACCTTGTCCGGCAGCAAGAATGACAGCATAACGCTTTGACATTTGGAAACCTCCATCATATAAATGTGTTCAAAAAAGACTTTTTGAACATCCTTTATAAATACCTTTTCATCCATTATGACTATAGCTTAAAAAAAGTGTTTTTTCAAGAAAACACAAAGAAGAGAAAGGAACCTAACTTTGAAATTAGGTTCCTTTCCCTTCTTTTTAAACTTATGATGCGCCAGCTTCTTCGTAAGCGGATTCAACTTCACCTACACGCTGGTATTCTTCCAATACCGCCGTTTGTATCTTTTCACGGGTACTCGACGTGATTGGGTGGGCTATATCTCGAAACTCACCATCCGGTGTCCTCTTGCTAGGCATAGCAACAAACATTCCGTTGTTCCCGTCAATAACACGAATATCATGGACAACAAATTCGTTGTCAATCGTGATTGAAGCAATTGCCTTCATACGCCCATCTGTATTTACGCGACGTAACCTTACATCTGTCACTTCCATTTTTAGGCACCACCTTTTACCATAAATAAGAGACTATACAATCATTCAACAAAAAGTGGCTAAATCCTTCAACAAAATGAAAAAAGTCAAAATTTTTATGATAGATGTATATCTTTTGTCCTATTTCACTAGAGCTATAACTTCCATCTCGACTTTTACATCTTTAGGAAGCCGGGAAACTTCAACACATGAACGGGCAGGAAGATGGTTATCAAAATATGTACCATAAATGTCATTAATTTTTGGAAAGTCATTCATATCTTTAATAAACAATGTTGTCTTTATAACCGTTTCTAATGAGGCCCCTGCACTTTCCAAAACAGCCTTGATATTCGAAAAGACTTGATGAACTTGTTCTTCTAGATTTTCACTCACAAGTTCTCCATTTGGACGGAGAGGGATTTGCCCTGAGCTGTAAAAAATATTATTAACTATTACTCCTTGGGAATACGGGCCAATAGCAGCCGGTGCAAGATCAGTATGGGTTTTTTTCATGATAATTCCTCCTTGTAAAGTTGTTTTTGAACTAGCATTCGTAGTATTGAAAATAGTTGCCTTGTTCAATAATAAATTGTTCTTCTTGTTCTGTCATTGACAGTTTTAAAAGCGATAAATAATTATCTACGAGCTTTGGCTCTTCACTCTTCGTCTCAACAAGAACAGCCATTCCGGCAACTTCGGCATCAAACTCTTTAAGTAAATTCGCCATACCCTTCATCGTTCCTCCAGCCTTCATAAAATCGTCAATAATTAAGACTCTGGAACCCGGTGTTAAGCTTCTTCTCGGCAATACCATTGTTTGTATACGTTTGGATGAACCGGAAACGTAATTGATACTCACCGTAGAACCTTCTGTAACTTTGATGCTTCTCCGGACGATGATCACCGGAACGTTGAGTTGAGAAGCTGCCGCAAATGCTAAAGGAATACCTTTAGTTTCCATAGTCATCACAACATCAATTGAATGATTTGAATAAACGGAAGCAATCATTCTGCCGATTTCATTAATGTACGAGGGCTGTCCAAGGATGTCTGTCATATATAGATAACCGCCTGGCAACAAACGGTCTGATTGAGATAATTGTTCACTTAACAATCGTAAAAAGGCTTCAGCATCATCCCTTTTCATAAACGGAATGTATTTAACACCGCCGGAAGCTCCGGCAATCGTTTCTAATCGTCCGATGCCTTGAGATTCAAAATTATCTTTAACGATGCCTAAATCTTCACTAATGGATGATTTTGCGGAAGCATAACGATCTGAAAAATATGAAAGCGAAACAATTTGATGCGGGTGTTGCAGTAAATAGCCGGTCATATCAATTAACCTGCTGCTTCGCTTGAGTTTCATTTTAATCCTCCAAACCAAGTGTTACTTACAGAGGATATTCATAAAGATTTTCTCCTCACTCCGAACACGTACTTAAGATAAATCTTACACCTACAAAATTGTTTATTCAAGCGGTTCTCTCCCGCGGCATAAATGGACCGCATAGACATGAGGGCAATATCCTTTTAAACTGTTATAAATTCTTTGCATCCTTGATTCATACCGTGTTAAACCAAATACTGTAGGGCCGCTGCCGCTCATTAATACTCCGTCTGCACCCATTCTTTTCATATGTGCTTTAATCTGGCTGACTTCCTGTACTTTTGAAAGCGTTACTGATTCCAGTGTGTTGCCTAATAAGGCACATATTTGAAAGTAATCCTGATTTTCTATAGCTTGAACCATTGCCTGAACATCCGGATGCGGGGCATTGTTTAATGACAATGATTGATAAATTTCAGCAGTTGATACAGACACGGGAGGTTTAGCTAATATCACCCAACATGGCGGCGGTGACGCTATCGGTATTAATTTTTCTCCCCTTCCTTTTGCTATTGCCGTTCCCCCTATAATACAAAAAGGTACATCTGAACCAACTTCCTCACCAATAGCCATCATCTCTTCAACTGACATTTTAAGATTCCACATTTTATTTAAGGCCCGAATGGTGGCTGCTGCATCACTGCTTCCTCCCGCCAATCCTGCTGCTACAGGTATTTCCTTTAGAATATTAATTAAAACCCCTTGATGAATGTTATACTTTTGTTTAATAAGTTTAGCAGCCTGATAAGCAAAGTTTCTTGCATCCTCCGGAACAAAGGAGGCGGAAGAATTAATTTTTATTTGATCAGTATCTAACGCTGTACACTCTATCCTGTCAGACAAATCAATGGTGGTCATAACCATGTTTACTTCATGGAAGCCGTCGTTTCTTTTTCTAATTACATCCAGAGATAGATTAATTTTTGCTGGCGCCCTTTCAATGACTTTCACATTTGTCCCCCGCTTCAAATAAATTTCCTTATATTAATATAAAAAATAAAAAGCCGGAGCACAAGGCTCCGGCTGCTCAACATTATTTATTAGAATCCCTTAGCATTTGTTCTTCTGCCATTTCGATGGCTCTTTTAACCATGTTACCAGCGTCACGTGCCCGAATACCGCCCCAACCTTCCTTTTGAACGGTATCATAAAAACCGAGCTCTTTCGCTATTTCTTCTTTCAACTCATCGGACATAATGCTGCGGCGTCTGCTCACGGCAAGCCAGCCTCCTTTAATGTTGAGCATTTTTATTATTTGAAGGGAGGTGCTTTAATATGAATGGCTTTTTTAGCCAGGTTATAAAAAAAGCAATATTTACGAGAAGTGTAGGTGGTGCTCCTTCGCCGATGCTAATTCAGAGAAGTATGGCCACTTCTCGTCGCAACTCGTAGTAGTTCGAGATGTAACGCTCGTTCCTGCGCCGTCGCTTATTCAAGGAAGTGTCTCCAACTTCTCGTCGCAGTTATTAATGATGCCTTTTCGAAGAAGCAAAAAAACAGCAAGAGGGCTTTTACTGGCCGCTTGCTCCTGCGCCGTCGCCTATTCATTGAGGCTGCTCCACTTCTCGTCGCAGTTATAAGAATGTTATTTCAGACAGCAAAAAAGCAGCAAGTTTTTACTGCCCGCTTGCTGCTGCTTCTTCTAGAAATGTTATTTCAACTGTTTCAGTCAAGACATCTGTATAGCTGTATGAAACTCTTTCATACGCGTTAGAGTCTTGATCCAGCTTAATAATGAACACAGATGGATAGGTTTCTTCCAATACACCCTCACGTTGAATCGTCTTCCGTCTGCCCCCATTCGCCTTTAAAGCTAAACGTTTTCCGACTCTTTCATCTAAAGCGCACTTGATATCTTTAATGGTTTTTCCCATTTGAACAATCCACCTCGCTTAACCAAATTATAACATTGATCATACCAAATGTCAAATAAGAGCAAAAAAGAGAAAATTATATCAAGAAATTAGATATCTTGTCAATTTTTATTGCTGTTAATGTTGATAGTATGTGCATAGTCTTACATAAATATGTAATGTTATTTCATTTTTTATTGAGATGGCGGATACGGCATTCCTGTTCTTAACAACCCCCGTGTCTCTACACCTCCTAAACCATCGGAGCCGGATAACGTATTTCTCAAAACATCCCAAACATTGACATGATCCATAAAGGATGTAAAACTGATTTTGGAAACGAGATAAACCGGATCCAGAGCATGGATATTAATCCTAGTTGGTGAACTGGCGAAGTTTGCCCCGGCTCGAATAAGCATTTCGAAATGAGACTGGCATGCGCCGGCAAAAATGACCAATTGATCCAGATGGGGGAATAGAAAACGGACTTCTTTAACCGTTCGTATAAAGTGTCCCGAATGCCGGTAAGCTTTTATGTCATCCTCTGTCCCTTTACTCTTCATATAGGCATCATGACCGGTTAATACAAGAATATCCGGGTGTATTTGCTGTACCAATTGCGGTACTTTCTCAGGCATTACCTCTTCTTTCATGTATTTTCCAAGAACCGGAACCCCGAGTTTTTCATAGACACGCAAGCACTTCTTTAAATAGTGAGGATCGCCGTCAATATGAAGAACCCGACCAGGCATTTCAAAATAGGCTGTATGTGCGCGATAGCCATTTGTCGAGGTATACTCTCTTTTAAGCTTAAGTTTTTGATAATCTTGTCGAAATAAACGATAAGAATGATCTTCAAGTTGACGTTTCTTTTTTTCGTAAAGCAAGCGTTCATCCTCTGTTATTAATGTTAAATCACTAAGAGGCGCATCAGCATATAAGCGAAGGTCTTCTCCTGATAATTCCGCTGTCTCCTTTTCCGGATTAATTTTAACAACACGAAAGCAGATATCGCACTTGTAAGACAATCGTCCTACCATATCTCCAACAGTGATCTTCATGGTTATCCTCCTCACATATACTGAGGCAGCGCAAGATAAGGGCCTTAATACCAACATATGCAGGGGATTGGAAAATCATGATCATTTCCTTTAACGCAACTTGATCAATGCATCGCTGAGCTTGGCGAATTCCTCAATGGAAAGCGTTTCTCCTCTTCTTTTCGGATCTATATTAATCACTGATAATGCTTTTATTAACGCTTCCTTTTTGTCTTTTGTAAAAAGGTTGTTGAGAAGATTGTTCATCAGTGTTTTTCTTCTTTGCGCAAAGCTTGCCCGGACAACTTTAAAGAAAAAGTCTTCATCTTCAACGTCCACCTTTTTTTGTTTGCGAATATTTAAGCGAATGACTGAGGAATCAACATTAGGCTGGGGAACAAAAACGGTTTTTGGCACTGTCATAACCACTTTAGGATCACTGAGATATTGTACGGCAATAGATAATGATCCATAACTTTTTTCACAAGGTTCCGCTTCCAGACGGTCAGCAACTTCCTTTTGAATCATCACAACAATACCCCTGATTGGAAGTTTCTCTGTTAACAGCTTCATAAGGATTGGTGTTGTGACATAATACGGAAGATTAGCGACCACCATAATATCGTTATTATCCGGGAATTCCATTTCAATTATTTTTTTTAAATCTGCTTTTAAAATATCTTCGTAATAGACTTTAACGTTATCCTTATCTTTTAACGTTTCTGCCAAGATGGGTTTTAGACGCTGATCAATTTCAAATGCAACGACCTTATCTGCTTCATCTGCCAAAAATTGAGTCAGCGCCCCGGCGCCCGGCCCTATTTCAATAACACCGCTGTAAGGCGATAAATCTGCTGATGAAACAATTTTTTTTAAAATATTTTCGTCAATAAGAAAGTTTTGTCCTAAACTCTTTTTAAAAGAAAACTGGTGCTTTTTTATAATATCTGAGGTTTTACGCGGGTTAGAGATTTTATTATCCATGTTGTTCCTCCTCAAAAATCCTTTGCATCACATCTATAAATTCTTGCTTTGTAATTTGGAACATTTTTAAGCGTTTATAAAGCTGTTTGCCATTTGTATAACCAATCTTCAGTGCTTCACCAAGTTTTTCGCGCCGGCTTCTTGCATAAGAGCCGCCCGTTAATCCATATTCCCGCAACATGCTTTGGGAAATATGTTCCGGCTGCTCCTCCGCCTCGGTATATACCTTTGATAATGCTTCAATAATCGCATCCCGAGAGGCATGTTCAATACCTAAACTGCAATTTTCCCCGCCAAAAGCTTCCTTTCTTGTTAAAAAGGCATGCTTACAGCCGGGAACCTTTTGACTAATAGTTTTTCTGATTTTCTCTCCTGGGAAATCCGGGTCCGTAAAAATAATAACCCCGCGCTTTTGCTGGGCATGAGCAATGGCTCTAATAACACTTGAATTAACTGCCGAACCATTTGTTTCAATAGTATCTGCTTGAACTGCGTTATTTATTGCTAGTGTATCGCTTTTGCCTTCAACTACAATGATTTCTTTAATATGCATAGACGCCTCCAAACACTAATGTGTAACGGGCGGTATGACCCATTTTAACAAATGAGAAATGACCGCCCGTAAGGAACAATTTAGTACTTATATTTTTTTAATACCAAAGCATCGTTTGGCATTGTCAGTTGTTAATTTTGCTAAATCCTCAAAAGACATCCCTTTTAATTCAGCAATTTTTTCAGCAACCAGCCTTACCCGGGCAGGTTCATTTCTTTTCCCGCGATAAGGATGCGGACTTAAATAAGGGCAATCTGTTTCAACAAGTAATTTATCATCAGGGACTTTGACAGCAACTTCCTTTGGAAGATGGGCATTTTTGAACGTCACCGGACCGCCGAACGAGATATAAAAATTCATGTCAAGGCATTGCTTGGCCGCTTCCCAGTCTGCGCTGAAGCAGTGCATAATACCGCCAATTTCTTCCGCGTTCTCTTCTTTCAATATTTGAATGATATCATCTGTCGCTTCACGGTTATGGATGATAATTGGCAATTTAACCCGCTTAGCCAAGTCAATTTGCCTTCTGAAGACATCCTTTTGAATATCCTTTGGAGACTTATCCCAATGATAATCCAAGCCCATCTCCCCTAGTGCAACAACTTTGGGATGGCTTGATAATTCCTCAATCCACTGCAAATCCTGGTCCCTCATATCAATTGCATCAACAGGGTGCCAGCCTACAGAGCCATAGATATGGTCGTATTCATCAATGATTTTAATAGCATCTGTAATGGTTGGCTGATCAAAACCGACAACCAGCATGTTAGACACGCCAGCCTCTTTCGCCCTTTTCAACACATCATCAAAATCATCCTTAAAATCAGCTGCATTTATATGTGTATGTGTATCAAATAACATTTCATTCCTCCTTGATGAACCATAACAAAGCAACTATTTAACTTTAGCCCCGTTCGGTACGGAAGGATCAATGGTCACCACTTTTAAGACACCGTTTTCCTCTCCTGATAATATCATGCCTTCTGACAATTCCCCTCTTAATTTCACAGGCTTTAAGTTTGCTACAACGATAACTTTTTTCCCGACTAATTCTTCAGGTGTGTAGAATTTCGCGATCCCTGAAATAACTTGGCGCTTTTCATAACCAAGATCTAATTGGAACTTAAGCAATTTATCTGCCTTTTTTACTTTTTCTACATGAAGAACCTTTGCTACTCGAAGGTCAACCTTAGAGAAGTCGTCAATATTGATTTGATCTGTTTTTATACCGTTATCTTCTTTTTTACTTTCTTCAGCTTCATTAAAATCAGCTGCTTTCGGTCCTCTCATCAGGCTGACAATATGTTCTACTTCCTTTTCAACATCTAATCTTGGGAAAATAGGCTGGCCTTTGGTTACTGACCATTTCCCTTCGCTTAGACCAAATGTATGAACATGATTCCAATCCTTTAATTGTTCCTTCTCAATTCCTAACTGGTGAACAATTTTTTCCGGAGCTTCCGTTAAGAAAGGTTGGATCATAATAGCAATCGTTCTCAACGATTCAACAAGATGGGTCATGACCGACGCTAATTCATGACGTTTCGCTTCATCTTTTGCCAATACCCATGGCTCAGTTTCATCAATGTATTTATTTGTCCGGCTGACAAGCTGCCAAATTGTAGATAAGACGACAGAGAACTGAAGATTTTCCATTTCCTTTTCTATCTTATCAACGGTATCTTGGACAAAAGTTTGCAGGCTTTCGTCATAAGCAGTGACATGGCCCTGGTATGCCGGAACGGTACCATCAAAATATTTATTAATCATGGCGACTGTCCGATTTAAGAGATTTCCCAAGTCATTGGCCAAATCAAAATTAATTCTTTCAACAAAACTTTCCGGAGTGAAAACGCCATCGGAACCAAACGGCACTTCCCGCAGCAGGTAATACCTGAGCGCATCTAGCCCGTAACGGTCAATGAGCGATTCAGGATCTACGACATTCCCCTTCGACTTGGACATTTTGCCGTCTTTCATTAATAACCAGCCGTGGGCAAACACTTTCTTTGGTAAAGGAAGGTCCAATGCCATTAAAATAATCGGCCAATAGATCGTATGGAAGCGAACAATTTCTTTTCCCACTAAATGGACATCAGCCGGCCAGAACTTTTTGAACTTTTCATCATGGTCTGTTCCATAGCCTAGAGCAGTAATATAATTAGAAAGGGCATCAATCCAGACGTATACCACATGCTTCGGATTGTCCGGCACCTTGACTCCCCATTCAAATGCAGTTCTTGAAACAGCTAAATCCTCAAGTCCTGGCTTAATGAAGTTGTTTATCATTTCTTTTTTTCTTGATTCAGGCTGGATAAAGTCAGGATGGTCTTCATAATATTTCAGAAGACGATCGGCGTATTTACTCATTTTAAAGAAATAAGATTCCTCTTTCACCTTTTCAACGGGTCCGCCGCAATCCGGGCAATTGCCGTCCGCTAATTGAATTTCAGTAAAATATGATTCACATGATGTACAATACCAGCCTTCATATTCTCCTAAATAAATATCGCCTTGATCTAATAACTTCTTAAAGATCTTTTCAACAACCTTCTTATGACGCTCTTCTGTTGTCCTGATAAAGTCATCATTAGAAATGTCTAATTTACGCCATAGCGTTTGTATCCCTTCAGCCATTTTATCTACATAAGCTTGTGGTGATACACGTGCTTCCTCTGCCTTTCTTTGAATCTTTTGTCCATGCTCATCTGTACCTGTCAGATACATCACATCATAGCCCCGCAAACGCTTATAACGCGCCATAGCATCCCCGGCTGCCGTTGTATAAGCATGTCCAATATGTAATCTTCCGCTTGGATAATATATGGGTGTTGTAATATAAAACGATTGACGTTCTTCCACTTTTCCTGCCTCCTTAATTTAACAATAACTAGAGTTCTAATAGTATTTCAAAAAACGTCCGAGAGGCTTTAAAAACCTCTATCTCTTTCACAAAACTATACTAATGAGATTAATGAATGTCAAGAATTGCAAGGCTTTAAGCAACATGTCGAAACGTGTCAAACAACATAGAACAAACACTATTAAAAAAATACCATTATAATATCTAGTTAATCCATATTCCAAAAAGTAAAAAACTCATAAAATCTCCCATTTAGTAGTCCTTATGTCTTATATTATACCAATCTCTTAAAAACTTAATAGAAAAACATTGACGAGTTTCGGAAACATTGGTATTATAAGTAAAAATAAATTTTGTCGAATTATGACGGACTTTATCATTGGGAGGAGAATTCTCATGAAATCAACAGGAATTGTAAGAAAAGTTGACGAACTTGGCCGCGTAGTTATTCCTATTGAGTTACGGCGTACCCTAGGGATTAATGAAAAAGATGCCTTAGAAATTTATGTTGACGATGATAGAATTGTTCTTAAAAAATATAAACCTAGCATGACTTGTCAAATCACAGGAGATACTGACGAAAATAACCTCAGTATTGACGGCGGAAAACTGATCCTTAGCAAAGAAGGCGCTGAAGTCGTTCTTAAAGAAATCCAAGATTACCTTGGAAAATAAGTGTTAATTAATTGGGTGAGGAATATTCCTCACCCAATTTTTTATTTGATATGATAAGCTTGATAGACCTCACGCTTCGGGAGCTGCCTTTCTTTGGCTACCAATTTAATTGCTTCTTTACTCGGTTCATGCTTTACCTTAACATAATGGTCGACATGCTCTGCAATGGTTAAGTCGGCCCACCAATTTTCATCTGATTGGGAAGACTCACTTGCCCCTTCTATAATTAAGCAGCATTCCCCTTTAATAGGCTCATCATCAAGCCAATCTTTTAATTCTTCAACACTGCCCCTTACAAAGGTTTCAAATTTCTTGGTAAGCTCCCTTGCCAGCGCCATTTTTCTATTACCCAACACTTTTAATACCATATCCAGTGTATCTTTAACCCGATGCGGTGATTCATAAAAAATCATGCTGTAAGGATTTTTCTCAAGGTCCTGAAGAGCCTTTCTCTTTTCCTTATTCTGTCTTGGTAAAAATCCGTAAAATAAAAAATGGTCAGTCGGGAGTCCCGACGCAATCAAACCGGTAATTGCGGCGTTAGCCCCAGGCAAAGGAATGACAGGAATGTTATGGCTAATACATTGCACAACAAGCTCATAGCCCGGGTCAGAAATAGCCGGGGTGCCTGCATCTGTAACCAGGGCAATTTGAGATCCTTTTCTAAGTTCTTCAAGCAGCTTCTCTCCGCTTGCTTTTTTATTATGTTCATGATAACTCACCAAACGGACATGAATTTCAAAATGATTACAGAGCTTCATGGTTTGTCTTGTGTCCTCGGCGGCAATCATATCCGCTGATTTTAAAATATTTAAAGTACGGACTGTAATATCTTCTAAATTTCCAATGGGTGTAGGAACCAAATAAAGAACACCGCCTGTTTGGTTACTCTGAAAACTTTGTTGAATCCACATTATCCAGCTCGCCTCCTTCCACAAGCATTTCCTTTTCAGTTCTTGTTAATTGCTTGATGGCATATTCGCGTTTAAGCGCATCTGATTTGCTTTCATACTTTTCTTGATGAACCAATTTCAATGGCCTTCTCGAACGCGTGTATTTGGAAGCCTTGCCTTGTTCATGGGCAATCATCCTCCGGTCAATATTAACAGTATAGCCGGTATAATAGCTGCCATCAGCACATTCCAAAATATAAACGGTATATTTATCTTCGCCCATAATTCAATACATCCTCAGTATAATGCCCTTGTTCGTCATAAACATATACAGGCGGCAAAACTTTCAGGCCTTCTTTGCCGGCTTTTGTGCCTTCAATGAGTAAAATATTAGCCGGCTTTCCCTTTTTCGGATAAATGAACTGAATTCTTTTTGGTTCAAGATGATATTTGCGCATATACATCATAATGTCCATTAACCGTTCCGGCCGGTGGACAAAGGCTGCCTTCCCTTTTTGTTTTAGAAGCTGACTGGATACCGCGATAACTTCCTCCAACGTAATAAATATTTCATGACGGGCTATGGCCAAATGTTCATTTATATTGCGGTCACTGGCTTGATGCTTTGGAAAATAAGGAGGATTGCAAGTGACAATATCAAATTGGTGTTTTCCAAGCCTTTCGGGAGCATTTTTCACATCATCACAAAGAAACGAAATTTGCTGTTCCAAATGATTTAATAACGCACTCCTTTTTGCCATATCATGGAGTTTTGGCTGAAGTTCAATCCCCGTTATATGACCCTTAGTCCGCGTTGTTAACATTAACGGGATTGCGCCGTTACCTGTACATAGGTCAATTAACGAACCTTTCTGAATAGGTACATATACAAACTTCGCCAACAATACAGCGTCTAATGAAAAAGCAAAAACATCCTTACTTTGAATAACTTTTAAATTCGAATCAAATAAAACGTCAATTCGTTCATTATCTTCAAGGGTTACCATTCTTTTTTAAGTCATTCCTTTTTTGAACATTATTTTTGATTATGCCTTTACAAGACAAAAAAATTGCCTTTCCCTATTGGAAAGGCCTACTTCTTATTTAAAAAGGACAAACAAAATAAGCAATCTCCTTCTTTTCGAATACTGCCGTAGTGAAGATTACAGATATGAAACCCCTCTTGGTACAATCGCGCAAGATTATCATATCCTTCTCCAACTTCAGGTTCAACGACCTTATGATTAACCGATTTGCCTTTTTGTGATTCAGCTTTTTTCTCTTGCTGCAATGTTTCAATATGACGACGTAAATTGCGGTTCTCTATCGTCAAATGCTGATTTTCTTCTAAGAACTCTGCTAACTGAGCCTTTAAGTCCCCAAGCTCCGTATATAAGTGACCGATCTGTTCCTCTAAACGCAATACTTGTGAAAAAATGTCTTTCTTCTCCAAGTCCATCCACCTCATTATTTAGTGGCTTGTGAAGAGATGGCACCTTCTTCGATTAGCTCATCTAGTGTATACTCTATCACTTTTTCTTGTTCATCCAACTCAATTTGGACAAGCCGTTCTAAAATATTAAGTCCAACAACACGGCCTTTTCCATAATCAACGACAATATTTTCGCCGATATCCGGAAGTTCTTGTTTCGCGGTTTCATATTGATCGTTTTCGTACTTTAAGCAGCACATTAACCGTCCGCAGACCCCAGAAATCTTAGCTGGATTTAATGAAAGATTTTGGTCTTTTGCCATTTTTATCGAAACGGGTTCAAAATCTCCTAAAAAGGTCGAGCAACATAGCATTCTACCACACGGGCCGATCCCGCCAAGCATTTTGGCCTCATCTCTTACACCAATTTGCCTTAATTCTATTCTTGTTTTAAAAACAGCAGCTAAATCTTTGACCAATTCTCTAAAGTCAACACGTCCATCAGCTGTAAAGTAAAAAATAATTTTATTACGATCAAAAGTATACTCAACATCAACCAGCTTCATGTCTAATTGATGATCATTCACTTTTGCTAAACAAATGTCTAATGCTTCCTCGGCATCCGTACGGTTTTTCTCAACCTGAATCTTGTCATCCTCAGTCGCTACGCGGATGACCTTTTTTAAAGGGAGAACAACATCTTCTTCATCCACTGACTTTTTTTCAATGACGACTGTACCATACTCAATACCTCTGGTTGTTTCAACTATGACTGAAGCGTCTCCCGGAATATCAAATTCACCAGGATCAAAATAATATATTTTACCCGCTTTTTTAAAACGGACACCTACAATATCATACTGCATGATGAGATCCTCCTTGTAACCTGAGCACGAGCTGTTCCATAACACTTTGCAGATTAACATTTGCGCCCAGACGTTTCTTTGCAGCTAATACAGCTGTCATTCTTCCTGTAACCTGCTGCATCGAGGACTTTAACGCTTGGTTCTTTAATAAGTCTATCTGATCTATATAAACAATATCCTTCTCATTTTCCAAATGAATACTCAAGACATCTCGGAGCCAGTAAAGAATAAAATCAAGAGCTATGTCCATTTTACGAATATCATCAAAATGAGGTAAGAATTGATCATAGACCATAAGTAAAGGTGAATGGGATTTCCCCATTATGCCTTCCATTAATTGTATCACTAGTTGTCTTGCCTTAGCAAACCATTCATCGCCGCAATAATCTGCAGCTTCATCAATATCATTAGTTAAAGCAGCTCCAAGGTTTGCTAACGGTTCACTAATGCCTTTTCCCATTAATTGCTCTGCGATGCGTTCCTTAGACAATGGAATAAAGGTTAATACTTGACAGCGTGACACAATTGTATCCAATAATTGGTGGGCATGTTCAGTAATCAAAATAGCAATTGTCTGAGAGTAGGGTTCTTCAATAAATTTAAGAAGGCTGTTGGCAGCCTGGGTTGTTAATTTATCAGCCTCTTCAATAACAAAGAATTTCTTAATTGATTCTACACCGCGATAAGAGAACTCTTTAAGAAGATTTGATACCTGTTCCTTTTTGATGGATTGCCCGTCCGGCTTTACCCATACGAGATCTGGATGATTTCCTGATAAAATACGCCGGCAGTTGACACACTTTTGGCAGGGTTCAATATTCTCTCTATCTTTATTTTGGCAAAAATACGCTTGAGCTAACAAACTTGCTGCTTGCCGTTTTCCTGTTCCTTTAGGGCCTTCAAGAAGGTAAGCATGAGCCAGCTGCTCCCTTTTTAATGCATTTACTAAAATCCGGGAAACGGTCTTTTGCTGTTTGGAAAGGTCTTGGAATCCCATCTATTATCACACTTTCAAGTACATAAATTAATTAATAACCCCTTGATTTCACCTATTTTAGCCAAAAGGTCAATGGCGTCTCTTTCTTTATTTATAACATCATCAGTTAATTCTATTAGTTTTTTATCAATTTTTTGTACCAATGTTTGCATAGGCGCCGACGGTTGTTGCCAAGACCGGGATTGCTTCATTTCCATCCCGGTCCTAAGCGCCTCTCTAATAAATTGGTGAACGGCATTTTTATACAATTGTACATCTTTTATCGTTCGTGAGACAGCTAATCGTTTGGCTTGTCCTTCTGCTTTATTAAGAAGCTGCCCAAGGTAACCCTCTTGCAGCCGGGCTTGTTGACTTTTCATATCATTTTGGAACTGAATTGATGATTTGTCAGCCGCTTGCCGCTTTGGCTTCATTAACTCTCTTACTTGCTGTTCTTTTTGCACTTTTAAAGACATACCTTGCTCCCATTATTTTGTATCCAAAAGATTAAGACAAACATTGTTCAGCACACTTTGGAACTTTTTATTAAAAACGTTTAAATTCATCAACAGATAAAACAAAAACTGTCGCACCGCCGACTTCAACCTCAACAGGATGAGGAATAAAGGAATCGGCGTTGCCTCCCATTGGAGATACCGGAGCAACCAATTGTTCCCTGCTTTCACAATTCTCCCTGATAATATTTAAAAGGTCATCGACTTTATTATCTTCAACCCCAATTAAAAATGTTGTGTTTCCGGACCTTAGAAATCCGCCGGTACTTGCAAGCTTAGTCGCTTTAAAGCCCGCTTTTATAAGTGCCGATGACAATCTGTTGCTGTCCTTATCTTGTACAACTGCCATAATCAGTTTCATTTCTCATCACCTCTATTTAAAATATTTGTCTATCACTTGCATAACATCATTCTTGATATCTTCAAAAACTTGCTGTTCACTGCGATCACCATCTATAAAACAGATACGATGTTTATTTTCTCTATAGATATTCGAAAACCCTTCACGAACTTTACGATGGTAAACATTCTCTCTTTGTTCTATACGGTCAAGCCCTTCCTTGTATTCCATTTCCATCCGGCTCAACATTCTTTTTTTGGCATTTTCAGGTGAAATATCGAGTAAATAAGTTCTATCCGGTGTTAAACCTTCTGTCGCAAACTCGTTAATCTCTTTGACTGTTTGCAATGATACACCAAGTCCATATCCTTGATAAGCGATTGATGCATCTACGAACCGGTCACATAAAACAATTTTACCTGATTGCAGAGCGGGTTTAATTTTTTCTCTGACATGCTGCGCTCTTGAAGCCGCATAAAGCAAAATCTCCGTTGCACCGGTTAATTCATTATATGCAGGGTTAAGAATAATTGAGCGAATATCATCGCTGATTTTAGTACCGCCCGGCTCCCTTGTTAAAATATATGGAATCCCTTTTTCCTTTAAGTAATTTGCTAATTTTCGAATCTGTGTTGTTTTCCCTGAACCGTCAGGACCCTCGAATGTTATAAATAGACCTTTCACAAATCATTCTCCTTTAAGTCATGCCGTCAAAAATCGTAAACCTTAATTTTTCCCTTATACTGCAATGTTTCTCCGTTTTGAAAACGCGCGCCTGTAAGCCGCCATTGCTCGATTATTTTAATCGTTCTGCCCGTTAGTCTTTCGCCCTTTAAAACAATCGGGATGCCTGGCGGATAAGGAATGACGTCTTCTGCCGAGATACATTCTTCTGCCTCAGTTAAAGGGACTTCAATCATTTCGAGATTAATAATCTGATCATAATTTAAAGCTAATGATGAAATATTATCAGGTAAATACATTCTCTTATTCATTTGTTTATTTTTAATAGGCAAATCTTTTAATGCCCGCTTTAGTATTTTGGGTTCTATAGAATAATCTATTTGATCGCTGACAGCTAAGATGAACAGGACATGGTTTGGATCGGCAAGTTCAGGATAAATGCCGTGGGAGATCAATCTTTCCTGCATCATATAGCCGGAAATGTCAAAAGGGGCTTGCAATAAAATTTTAAAAGGGTCTTTAGTATAAAATTTGCCCTGGTCAGTTACCAGATTTATTTGCGGTATGTCTTGTAATTGGCATTCTAATTGTTTAATATTTGATAGTGTATTTTCCAGCATCTTTTCAGTGACACTAGCCAAATAATGCCTTGCCAAATCTAAAGAAGCCATAATTGGATAAGAAGGACTTGATGACTGCAGCATACTCAGATATTTTTCAACAGGAGCTGTCAAATCCTGCGAATCCTTATGAATGTGAAGAAATGACCCCATAGTCATGGCCGGAAGAGTTTTATGAGCCGAATGAACAACGATATCTGCCCCTAATTCTAATGTACTGACCGGTACTGGTTCTCCAAGTTTAAAATGGGCGCCATGTGCTTCATCAACTAATACTCTTAATCCCTTATCTTTGGCAATGCTTATCACTTCTTTATAATCAGCTGCCATCCCAAAGTAATTAGGATACGTTAAAATCAGCACTTTGGCATCGGAATACTTGTCCAGTGCTTCTAAAATGACCTTTTTATCTATACCAACCGGAATTTCCGTGTCTTCATCTATTTGCGGTGTCAGAAAAACAGGGTTAGCCTTTGATAATTGAATAGCATTAAAAATAGATTTATGAGAATTCCGCTGGACAAGTATCCGATCTCCGACATTGCACGCTGATAAAATCATTGTTAAATTGCCGACTGTTGATCCGTTGACCAGAAAATAGCTTTTCCCTGTTTGATAATAATCAGTCAATAATTTTTGTGCCTCTAAAATAGGACCCTGAGGTTGATATAAATCATCGAGGCCCTCCAGTTCAGTCCCGTCAATAGACAATATGTCCCGATATATGTTTTCCCCTTTTTGAGAAAAAACCAAACCATCTTTGTGTCCCGGAACATGGAAGGAAATTCGTTGTTTTTTTCGATAACTAAGCAATGCATCTAACAAAGGTGTTCTATTTTGATCCATAGTCCATTCCTTATCATATTTTACTCATTGATATTCATATTTTACTCATTGATATTCATATTTTATCATATGAAAGAGCATCCTTCACTTTGTCTATGTATATGTTTAAACAAAAAAGCAGGCATTTTATTAAGAATGCCTGCTTTTAACCGTGTCTTTAAGTGTTATACTTAATTTAGATAACTTTTTTAAAATATATTGGTATTTTATATCACTAACATCTGTTTCTATTATATGTTTTTGGCAAGAATCACAGATTAATTGATCACAAATATGAATGCCGCTTCTTTTTTGTTTTTCGCATATAATACACGTTTCCCCTGCATGCTTGTTCGTTAATATAGCCATGTCAATCCACCTCCATTAGTCATCCTTGCCCATATTTTTCAAAATTATTCATAGCCGCTTTATTTATAAAAAGAATTTTTATATTATATGGTTTTTTTATTTTGTTCGTGTTTGTCAACGAAAAAAAGAGATAGGCTCAAGATGGACCTGACTCATTCTAGAAAGAGTCAGAAGGGTTTGAAAGTTAAAATCAAAAAAAAAGAGCAGGTATTTTACCTGCTCTTTCATGTGCCTGGCAGCGTCCTACTCTCACAGGGGGAAGCCCCCAATTACCATCGGCGCTGAAGAGCTTAACGACCGTGTTCGGGATGGGAACGGGTGTGACCTCTTCGCCATTGCCGCCAGACTATTGGTTT
>NZ_JBHTCO010000037.1:0-39987 GCF_042665295.1 Scopulibacillus cellulosilyticus | reverse complement strand
GAAAAACATGAAGAAGTAGAGGTAGTCTGTCCTTTTTGTGAAGGTACTATGCGACGAGCAAAAAAGAATCCCAAGTGATAAGGCTACACTTGGGAAGTAATTAAGTCGCGCTAGCGATTTTGTTCTTGTCTAGAAAAAATAACTGATATATTAGCGATTTCTGTTGAAAAGAGCTTTGAAATAGTTACCGCCTTTTGCCAATATATAAGTTTGATAGTTTATAATTAAGGGTATTTAAAATAAAGATGAAAATGATAAAAATTTACAGGGGGCTCTTAATAATGACTCAATTATTAGATCAACGGGCCGCTGTTGTCACTGGTGCAGCGAGCGGTATCGGTCTTGAAATCGCCAAAGCATTTGCTGAAGAAGGCGCAAAAGTTATTTTGTCTGATTTGGATGGTGAAAAGGCTGAACAGGCAGCTAAGGATTTAAGAGAAAAAGGATTTGAGGCTAACGCAATTGCCTGTGATGTTACAGATGAACAACAAATTGAAAAAACGATCGCTTATACAACAGAACAATACGGATCTCTAGATATTCTTGTAAACAATGCAGGAATTCAGCACGTTGAAAATATAGAGAACTTTCCAACAGATAAGTTTGAATTTATGGTTAAACTAATGCTGACTGCGCCTTTTATGGCAACTAAAAAGGCTTTCCCTATTATGAAAAAACAAAAACACGGCCGAATCATTAACATGGCCTCAATTAACGGACTCGTTGGTTTTGCAGGTAAAGCAGCGTACTGCAGCGCCAAGCATGGCGTCATCGGCCTGACTAAGGTCGCTGCTCTTGAAGGTGCGGCCCATGGGATTACTGTTAATGCCATGTGTCCGGGATATGTAGACACACCGCTTGTACAAAATCAACTTAAGGACGTGGCAAATACTCGAAACGTTCCAACTGAACAAGTCTTTGAAGAAGTTTTCAACCCGCTTATTCCGCAGCATCGACTGCTCGATGTTAAAGAAATTGCTGATTATGTTGTCTTTCTTGCAAGTGATAAAGGTAAAGGCGTAACGGGACAAGCCGTTGCACTTGACGGCGGATATTTAGCACAATAAAATGTGTCTATAAAATTAAAATACTGTGTGTAAATCAACGTTATAAAAGACTAAAAATAGCCGGAGCCAACATTATACTCCGGCTAATACTTCTGTGATTGTGGAAATGTTATCAATCAGTTTCTATAGATATCGTTGGAACTCAATATTGATACTCCTTATTAAACTGATACAAACCGATTGACTGCATTTTCAACTCTTTTTAAACCTTCTTTTAATATAGAGCGGGGACAGGCGATATTTATTCTTGTAAAACCTTCACCGCCGGGACCGAAAATATAGCCTTCATCAAAGGCGACTTTTCCCTGCTTTTGCATTAACTCTTCCAATTTTTTCGCGTTAAGGCCTAATTCCCGGCAATCAAGCCAGACGAGATACGTGCCTTCAGGCTGAATGACCTTAATTTTATTAATATGTTGGTCAATGTATTCTGTTAAAAAATCTAAGTTTTGGTTCAGGTAACTTATACATTGGTCAAGCCACTCCCCGCCAAATCGGTAGGCTGCTTCGCAAGCGACAATGCCAAATGGATTCGCGCCTCCTACAGATAAGGCGGCAACTGTTTGTTGGAAAGCTTTCCTGTGATTTTCGTTTGGTATGATAATGTTTGATGTTTGTAAGCCCGCCAAGTTAAAGGTTTTACTTGGTGCTGTACAAGTGATTGAGTTTTGTGCAAAAGCCTCTGAAATGGATGCGAAAGGTGTATGTGTATACCCTTTATAAATTAAATCAAAGTGAATTTCATCAGAAACAACCATGACATTATGTTCGAGGCAGATATTTCCCAGTTCAGTCAACTCTTCTTTTGTCCAAACCCTGCCAACCGGATTATGCGGACTTGAAATAATAAGAAGTTTTGCATCTGAATCAAGCTTTTTCTTTAAATCATCAAAGTCCATCGTGTATCGGCCATCTTCAAACTTTAAAGGATTATGGACAACTTCACGGCCATTATTTTTAATGACATTTGTAAATGGATAATAGACCGGCGGCTGGATGACAATCTTATCTCCAGGTTGTGTAAAGGCATGTACAATAAGACTTAACCCCGTCACAACTCCTGGGCTGTGGCATATCCAATCTTTTTTAATCTGCCAATTGTGTCTCTCTTTCATCCATTCAATGACGGCATCATAATAAGATTCCGGTCTTATTGTATAACCGTAAATACCATGTTCTGCTCTCTTTTGTACAGCATCAATAACAGGCTGTGGTGTAAGAAAGTCCATATCAGCCACCCACATAGGTAAAATATCTTTGTCTCCAAACAGGTTTTCTGTATCATCCCATTTAACAGAAGACGTGTTGAAACGATCGATTTCTTTGTTAAAGTCGTAGCGCATAAAAAAGACCCTCCTTTATATTTAATATAAGTAAAATGATTATAAAGAATGTTCACTCTTAGGTCTATCATATCCCTTTTTTAGAACTATGAAAATTAAAATGAACTTGGCATATGTTGATAATGTTGTTTCATCATTATAATGTGGAATTTTATTAGGGGATATAAAAAAAGACGTACCACATGCGAGTGGAACGTCAGCTGGAGAATATCATTGGCTTAATATGATACCTGAAGTTTATTACAAATAGAAAACAGTAATATAACAATTGCATTAAAATATATAGATTTAAGTCAGCTGTTTTTGAATCCGTTTATATAAATATCAGCATATGTCCAGTACCAATAAATCTCCACGTTCATACTATGTTATCAGGCTAGAGGAAAAGGTGGTGACAGGTAATGGGCTACGCTGGTGGAGCAGGTGCTTGCGGTTGCGGAGGCGGAGCAGTCGGCGGATACGGCGGCGGCTTTGCGCTTATTATAGTATTATTTATATTGCTGATTATCATAGGTGCCGCTTGGTGCTGGTAAACTGAAAAAACATGAAAATGTTTAAAAGCGTCCATATAATGGGCGCTTTTTTAATACATATTACGGACGAGTTTCTAATACATATAGAATATGTTATACGTTGGTTGTCTTGTGACGGGAAGAGGTATCCTATGAATAAAGTAAAGTTAACTTTTCAAGTTGCAGCTACTTTTATCGGGACGATTGTTGGGGCAGGATTTGCGACCGGCAAGGAAATTGTTCAGTTTTTTACCCAATACAATTCACTTGGAACATTAGGCATCTTTATTAGCGGTATCCTTTTCACATTTTTAGGGACAAAGTTATTGATTTATTCAAATCGAATCGGCGCCTATTCCTATAAAGAATTAAACGATGCTGTGTTTGGACGCCGGGTTGGATTCGTTATTAATGTATTTATATTTTTTATGTTAATTGGTACAACTTCAGTGATGTTGTCAGGGGCGGGAGCAGTATTTCGCGAGCAGTTGGGTTTATCAAAGCAGTTAGGTTTGATTATCACAATTTTATTATGTTTTATGTTTTTATTGAAAGGATTAAAAGGGGTATTTGCAATTAATTCATTAGTGGTTCCTATTATGTTCCTGTTTACAATTTCATCATCATGGGTGAATTTTTTGAATCATGGCTTTCATATGTTTATTCCGGAATGGACAACACCATCAGCCGGCGGCCTGCACTGGCTGGTTAGTGCATTATCTTATGTCGTTGTATCAACTTTAGCCATCATTGTTCCTGTTGGAAAGGAGATAAAGGATGAAAAGGTTCTAAAATGGGGCGGTATATTTGGAGGCATAGGTTTTACGTTTTTATTATTATTAGCCCATTTCGTATTGCTAAATAATCAACACGCGATTGGTTATGAGATTCCTATCGGCGAAATCGTTAAATATTTTGGATTTGGTATTCATCTTGCCTTTATTATTGTTATTTATGGTGAGATCTTTACCACTTTTATCGGCAATGTCTTTGGGCTGTCCAGGCAAATTGGAAGTTTAGTTTCATATAATCAAGTAACTATTACCTTAATTATTCTTATTTGTATGTTCTTTTTTAGTCAAATAAGCTATGGATTCTTAATATCCACTCTATACCCGTTATATGGATACTTCAGTATGGTTTGTTTAATTTATTTTATATTTATTAAAATGCCGTCGAAAACGGAAACCTTATATTAACCGGTAAACTTTACCCCGAATGATGAACACTTTAAAAAAGGTCATCATTCGGGGTTTTTTACACCTTAATTCTCCAAATAAGTTTTTTTATTTCGACCAAATAGCAAGATTTTCGAGAGAGGAAATGAGTAAGCAGGCGCCAAAATAATATATTAGCAAATAAAGAAAAGAGTGGAGTGGTGAGTCTTTGAAACAATCTATTAAGCTATTAACAATGTCTCTATTATTACTCTTTGCCGTTAATGTTTGGCACGCGCGGGCTCAGGCAAGCCAGGGAGAAACTTATCAGGTTGTTGTACCATCTCTAAATGTTCGAAGCCAGCCGGATAACGGATCAGAACAAATTGGATCCGTTAAAAGCGGTACAAATGTTCAAGTGATTAAGGAAACCTATGGATGGGCAAATATTGTATATCCGGGCGGAAAAGGATGGGTCGCTTCACAATACCTTATTAAGGGAAGCGGCGGACAGGACCAGGGTTCATCAGAAAAAAGTGATAAGGACACGAAAATTACAAAAAATAAGGATTCGGAAAAGGGAAAGGATAATGGTACTTCAAAGAAAGATAAGGCTTCATCAAAAAAGAAGAAAAAAAGTAAAGCATCAACAAAGGGAAATCAGGACAATAATATTTTATCGGATGAACTAGATGGAACAAATATAGAAAACAGCGATGAAACTTCTGATGAAACTGCATCAGATGATGGGACAAGCGATCAAACAAGTTTAAATAAAAATGAAGAGGGAACGGATAATAGCACTGATTCCAAACACCAAAAATCAGTGATTATTAATAAAGATAATGTAAATATTAGGCTTGGCCCGGGAACAGATTACGGGGTTGCGGCTAAACGGGACGCCGGTGAGAAACTCGATGTCTTAGATCAATCAGGACAGTGGCTTAAAGTTCAATTACAAGATGGAACTGTCGGTTGGGTTGCCAATTGGCTTGTTTCAAATGTGGATGACACCATATCAATCTCATCTGATCATCAGGATAAAAAGCGGACAAGCATAAAAGGAATTAAAGGAAAGCGTATTGTTATCGACCCGGGTCATGGCGGTGATGATGATGGCACGACAGGTGTTGACGGTGTTCTGGAAAAGAATTTAACACTTTCAACGTCGTTACTTGTTGCGGCGCAGTTAGAAAAAGCAGGCGCACATGTTTATTTAACACGAAAAACCGATCACTATGTCAGCTTAGATAATAGAGTTTCATATAGTGAGTCACACCATGCGGATGCGTTTGTCAGTATTCATTTTAATTCAACGAAGCAACATAATGTAACCGGGATTATGACTTTTTATTATTATCCTAAAAAGGAATTAAGCATGGCCCGTTCCGTTCAAGAATCAGTAATAAATAAAACCGGGTTAAATGATGATGGTGTCAAATTTGGCGACTACCACGTACTGAGAGATAATAAGCAGAAGGCGATTTTAATAGAATTAGGATTCTTATCTGATCATGAAGAAGAATCAAAAGTTATGACAACGAATTATCAGGAAAAGGCAGCAGAAGGTATAACGGAGGGCTTGTCTAAATACTTTAAAACTAAATAGGCTTTTGTAGATCATCAGGCGATAGTTGTTTATTACCGCCTGATGATTTTTTCTGTTATATTAAAAAACAGAGGTTTTTTTAATTAAACGTTTGTTTAAGGTTTGTCTAAAGGAAGTATAACAATCATTTTGTTGACTGTTATATCCATTCTTTGGTTAAACTACAAAAAGATGATTAGCTCGAGTTTGCAGAAGGAGTGTCGCATCATGCTGTCATTTATTTGGTCGATTATAGTTGGAGGCATAATTGGATGGTTAGCAGGTTTAATACTTGGCAAAGATATCCCAGGAGGGGTCATTGGAAATATTATTGCCGGACTTATTGGTGCATGGCTGGGCAGATTAATTCTTGGTTCCTGGGGGCCGGTTGTCGGCGGGTTTCCAATTATACCAGCGATTATTGGGTCTATTATTCTTATTGTAATTATTAGTTTAATTTTGCGGTTATTGAGATAAAGAAAGTTAAAGCGCCTGAACAGGGCGTTTTTTTTATTTGTCTTTATTTAAAACTATGATTTTATATATTAAGAAAAATAGATGGGCTAAAGGTGTTCATCAGACATTGGCTTAAACAGTACTATCCCGTGCCTTAAGCCTTACTTATCGTACAAATTTTCTTTATAAATCTATTAAAAATAAATAACTGTATCCGATAATAATATTGTAGGGGGTGAAAAAGATAGCTTTATGTCGAAAACTAAATATATGGTTATTTTTGTTAATTTGTTTTGTCATTTTACTCGGATTTTCCTGCGTTGCCAGTGCCAAAGATAACTTTGTCAAAAAGACGCCCGCTGTTCATTATAATTGGGGTTACGGCAGTCCGGCGTTAAATATACCGAATGATCACTTTTCAGCGTTGTTTGACCAATCGCAAACATTAAACGGCGATTATTTTGTTCAAACACTTGCTGATGACCGGGTAAAAATGGCGGTTGACGGGAAATATGTGATTAACAGGTGGAGCAAATCATCCGGCGCTTTGAATCGGGCGATTCTTCCTAATCTATCAGGCTATCATATTGTACAAACCCATTATTATGAAGATACTGGAGCAGCGGCGATTTATTCAGATATTGTTCCTTTTGATTCATGGCTTGCTTATTACTATAACAACATGGATTTAAAAGGTAAGCCTGTTAATGCACAAGTGATTAAGCCTAATTCTGCGGGATCCATCTATCAAGATCCGGGCCGTAAATCACCGATGCCAAAAGTACAGAGTGATAAATTTTCGGCAAGGTATGTAACAGCAAAGCATTTATCTCCAGGTGATTATATTATAAGAGCCCGTGCTGATGATGGTGTGAAAGTTTATCTTGACGGCAAGCTTGTCATTGACCGGTGGTCGGCAAGTCAATACCGTGAAGATGCCGTGAAAGTGCATATCAATAACAGCGGCTTAAAAAATCCGGATGTCCATTGGATAGAGGTTCAATATTATGATAAGACAGGCATTGCCAAATTAAATGTGTCTATAACCCCGTATAACAGTCAAGTAACCGCTGACGGCTGGCTGGGTGAAGTGTATCCAAATAAGGATTTACAAGGAATACCGTATATTGTAGGCGGGAAAGAAGCACTAAACAAAATTAAGGATATCAACTTTGACTGGGGCCATGGGTCGCCATATGAAAAAATCCCTAATGATAACTTTTCTGCTGAATTTAAGAAAAAACTTGTTATTAATTCAACGGATCGATATCAATTTAACGTATGGGCGGATGATGGCGCCAGAGTTTATGTTGATAATAAGCTTGTCATTGATTCATGGGGGAATGGCAAATATAAACTAAAAAGCAGTTCGGTTTCCTTAAATAAAGGTATACACGATATCAAGATTGATTATTATGAAGCAACTGGTTCGGCGAAATTAAAGTTTGAAGTAAAACAAACCTCGTCAGGCTCTTCTAATCTTTCTGGTCTCCAATATGTTTCTTCTTTTCAGTTACCTGTTTACTCAAATTTTGAACAATTATCAAATTGGACGATGCAAAATGGTTTATCCAAACTTTCATATGGTGACAAAGTCCAAGTTCTTGACGTTAATCAATATGCCGCAAAAGTTAAGACCAGTGACGGCAAAATTGGATGGGTTCAGTCTGCCTACCTAACTGACGACTTAACTAATGACTGGTGGTATGTAAAAGATTCAAGAACCTTAAGATCCGGTCCGGGTACAAATTATAAGAGTACCGGCAGTGTGGATACTGGTTCAAAAGTTAAAGTCCTTGAGCAAAAAATAACTTCCGGAACATATTCAAGATGGTGCCGTATTCAAACAGATAATGGACAAGAAGGATGGATCTGGGGGGCTTTAAGCACCGACGGCAACCAAGGATACGATTTAATCAAATATGAATTTGATAAAGTCGGCCAAAAGACGAACGATATAACTATTTTTACACCATTAAATAAAACGCAAGGAAATGTCACAAGCGCTCAAATTAATGCGTTTATTTACAGCCAAACCGGCGGCAGAAATACAATGATGACCGGTATGGGCGATGCCTTTTTACAAGCCGCAAAGGAAAGTGGCTTAAATGTTATTTATGTTGTTTCACATGCTGGATTAGAATCAGGCTGGGGAACTTCAGGAATTGTCAATAAAAAGTATAATTTTTATGGGATTGGCGCAGTTGATTCGCAACCGGCTCAAGGCGCATTCACTTTTAATACGCCAGAAGGCGGTATCATCGCCGGTGCTATATGGATTGACAGAAACTTTGTTGATCGTCAACTGTATCGTTCAAGCTTTGCCTATACACAACCGACTTTAGATAACTTAAGAAATGACAACAGCTGGCATCAATATGCGACAGATGACGCCTGGGCTGTTAAGATTGCAGCTATTGCTCAAAAATTTAACAATTTTATTAATGGAAATTAACAGAAGGCATTGAGAGGACGGAATGATTTCCGTCCTTTTCCGTTTTTTTTTATAAAAATAGGGTTTCAATAATTTCGATAATATCTTTTTATTTTGATAGTAATATGATACTATGAGAAAAGATGTAGCATTTTTTACATACTTTGACATGAATTATACTCTATTAACATGTAAAGGAAGAAAAATTAATGAAAAAAGTGTTGATAACGTTAGGAGTTATTATTTTATTAATTGTTGTTGGCGGAGGAGCTTATGCTTATTACCTTTATCATTCGGTTAAATCCACAGCAAATAATATTTATGAACCTGTAGGCAGCCATACAACAACATTGAGTAATAAAAAACCTATTTCAATACTGTTGATGGGCGTAGATGAGCGACCAAATGACAGAGGCCGCTCTGATACATTGATTTATATGACATTAAATCCAAAAACAAATAAAATGGAAATGATCTCAATCCCAAGGGATACACGAACAGAAATTGCCGGCCGCGGCACAATTGACAAAATTAACGCAGCTTACGCTTACGGCGGCACGAAAATGGCTATGGATACGGTTAAAAATTTCTTGGATGTACCGGTTGATTATTATGTCAAAATGAATATGGAAGGCTTGTCTAAGCTTGTTGACGCAGTTGGAGGAGTTACTGTTTATAACGATATAAGCTGGCATGATGAGGGCTACTATAAAAAGGGCTATTATTATCAGAAAGGGAATATTGAATTAAACGGCCCGAAAGCACTCGGGTATGTTCGTATGAGGCATCTTGATCCACGGGGGGATTTTGGCAGGAACGAACGTCAGCGCCAAGTTATTATGGCAATTGTTAATAAAGCTGCGAGCATTTCATCCGTTTCCAGATATGATGATATTTTAGATGCTATCCAAGGCAACGTGAAAACAAATTTGACCTTTGATGAAATGAAAAGTATTGCTGAGAATTACCGGGGTGTTCGAAATAATGTAGGGAATTATGAAATTAAAGGTCAGGGAACAAAAATAAACGGTATTTATTATTTACTTGTCAGTGATCAAGAAAAACAAAAAGTTCACAATATGATTATGGAGCAATTAGGAAAACAATAGTCTATTTATTTTAATGAAACCCGCCGTCTGGCGGGTTTTTCTTTAAGTGGTTAAATGGCCCAATTAATCTAGAGAATATCCATTGCCAATTGATAGATTGTCGTGCAAAATATATGCTTAAGGGAGCGATTTCGTCTCTCAAAATTATTTAGAGACAGAGTGATCAATGATGGAAAGCATTATTTTATTAATTGTCAGCATTATAAATGTGATCCACGATAAAATTGAACAAGTTCTTGAATCGATGGGTTTTCATTTTGCGGATAAAGATTTACATTTTTGGATTATTGGTTTAATAGGCATCGTTATTTTTATAGTTGTTCAAGTCATGTTTAAAATCATATCCCGGTGGAGTATAACAGTCATTTCTCTTATTTATACGTTTACAGTTCTGCTTGTGTTTGTATTTGCGATTGAAATTGAACAAAAAGTGACAGGCAGAGGTGTGATGGATTTTGGGGACGCCGCTTCCGGGATCTACGGCTTTATTGCTTTTTTTGCTGTATACCTTTGTCTGAGGCTCATTGGACTTTTTTTTAAAAAGTTATTTTTTGGCCGAACCAATTCGGATAAAAAAGGAATGCATATAAAAGGATAAACAAGAAGTAAACCTGAGTCAGGACTTTTAACTTTATAAAT
Organism: Scopulibacillus cellulosilyticus; assembly: GCF_042665295.1. NCBI lineage: Bacteria > Bacillati > Bacillota > Bacilli > Caryophanales > Sporolactobacillaceae > Scopulibacillus > Scopulibacillus cellulosilyticus. The sequence continues at coordinate 29,682 of NZ_JBHTCO010000037.1, read as the reverse complement.
GGCTATTTTTTTGAGATAATTTTATACCCTGTAACGTGACTTAAGGAGGAATTTGATGAGACATGAACCATTATTTTTAGAACCATCCTTTAAAGACAGAATATGGGGAGGTACAAAATTAAGAGAGGCATTTGGTTATGATATCCCCTCTGAAACAACCGGAGAATGCTGGGGGATTTCGGCTCATCCTCACGGCCCTTCAAAAGTTAAAAACGGTCCTTTAAAAGGTAAAACACTTAACCAAGTTTGGGAACAGCATCCTGAATTATTTGGCTCTTACGCCGACGGAGAGTTTCCATTACTGACAAAAATAATTGATGCCAAAACTGATTTATCTGTTCAAGTACACCCTGATGATGAATATGCCCGTAAAAAGGAAAATCAGCCGTATGGAAAAACTGAATGCTGGTACATTATTGATTGCGAAGAAGGCGCTGAGATTATTTATGGCCATAATGCTCAATCTCCAGAAAATTTCCGGGCAATGGTTGATGAGGGTGAATGGGACAAACTGCTTCGCCGCGTCAAAGTCAAACCGGGGGATTTCTTTTACGTACCCAGCGGAACAATACACGCTATCGGCGGCGGGATTATGATTCTTGAAACTCAACAAAGCTCTGATATTACCTATCGGGTTTATGACTATGACCGTAAAGGGAGTGACGGCAAACCGCGCGAGCTCCATATTGACCCGTCCATTGAAGTGACACAATATCCTCATCGTGATCCAGAGCTTAATTATAGGATTCATCAAGACTCTCAAGCCGTTTTCAAAGAATTAGTTTCGGAAAAATATTTCGCTGTACAGCATTGGGATATCCGGGGTTTTGCGAAGGTATCAAAGGCTCAGCCGTTTCTTTTAGCCAGTGTCATTTCCGGAGATGGAAGCATGAATGTTGATGGTAAAACATATCAAATAAAAAAGGGCGACCATTTGATTGTTCCAGCAGGAATTGATGTTTTTGAACTTGATGGCAATGTTGAGATCATTGTATCTCATCCATCTGTGGCATTAGACCAATAAACGATGACATAAGATGCTTGATGTGGAGGGCTGTAAATGATTAAGAAAGCGGTCATACCAGCGGCAGGGTTGGGAACGAGATTTTTACCGGCAACAAAGGCTCAGCCAAAAGAAATGTTACCGATTGTTGATAAGCCGACAATTCAATATATCGTTGAAGAGGCGGTGAAATCAGGTATTGAGGATATCATTATTATCAGCGGCAGAGGTAAAAGAGCGATTGAAGATCATTTTGACAAATCTTTAATGTTAGAAGAGGTTTTACGGGAAAAAGGGAGAATAGAACAACTTAAAGAGGTACAAGAGATTTCAGATCTGGCTAATATCTTTTATATTAGGCAGAAAGAGCCTAAGGGGTTAGGACACGCTATTTTTTGTGCGAAAAATTTTATTGGCAATGAGCCGTTCGCCGTTTTGCTTGGTGATGATGTCATTTCGTCAAACGAACCGGTTCTTAAACAAATGATAGATATTTATACCCGTTACGGACGACCGATGATCGGGGTTCAAGAGGTAAACCGGGAACGCGTATCAGACTACGGTATTGTTTCTATTAAAAGAAAACTTCAAGAAAGATTAAGTGAAACAGACTATTTAGTAGAAAAGCCCGATCAAGATGAAGCGCCTTCTCAATTAGCAATTATGGGGCGTTATATCTTGACACCTGATATATTTCCGATATTGGAAGATCAAAAACCTGGTGCAGGCGGAGAAATTCAATTAACCGATGCACTTAACAAATTAAATCAGATAGAAAATTTACTTGCATACAACTTTGCGGGGAAGCGCTATGATATAGGAAATAAATTCAACTTTTTAGTTGCTACGATTGAAATGGCTTTAGAACGGCCGGAATTAAAAGAAGACTTGTTGAATTATCTTAAAACAATTGTTAAATAAAGAAAACCGGCAGCCGGGATTTTTTCTCGGCTGCCGGTTTTCTTTAAATACGATAAAAACTAACCGATAACATAAATAGACAGTCAAATGAGAGGGTGAGTATGGTGGATTTTGCAACTGTCATTGGTTTTATTATAGGAATCGTATCTTTAATGATGGGTTTTCTGCTTGAAGGAGGGTCCCTTGGTTCACTGTTCGAGGGAACGGCGGCACTTATTGTTTTTGGCGGAACAATTGGTGCGGTTGTTATCAGTTTCCCTTTAGCAACGCTTAAGAAGGTGCCATTTATATTAAAATATGCTTTTTATAAGAAGACCCCACAACCTGATAAAGTTATAGAGCAATTGACGGAGTTGGCAAATATTTCCAGACGGGAAGGGCTGCTCGCTTTAGAAGCACAAAGTCAGTTATATGAAGAAGATGAATTTCTTGCAGATGGCATTCAAATGATTGTTGATGGTGTTGAATCGGAGATGGTTGAGGATATTTTAAATCGGGACATAGAGCTTTATGAGGAAAATATCCTGTCTGTCGGCCGGATTTTCGAGTCAGCGGGCGGATTTGCTCCAACAATGGGGATTATTGGTACCGTTATGGGGCTTGTACATGTCCTTGGGAATCTTTCAGAGCCCGGAAATTTAGGCCCTTCTATCGCCGTTGCTTTTATTGCGACATTGTATGGTATAGCAAGTGCCAACGTTATTTATTTACCGCTTTTTAATAAAATTAAAGTACGTCTTGCCCAAGAAATATTAATAAGAGATATTCAGACTGAAGGATTAATGTCCATTCAAAACGGGGAGAATACGACAATTTTACGTAAAAAATTAATGGCCTTTACAGATAAAGATAAAAAGCGCCGCGTAACAGATAAAAAAATAGAGACGGAGGCAGCCTTCAATGAGTAAGAAAAGAAGGCGAAGAAAATATGAAACAAGTGAAAATCAGGATCGCTGGATGATCACTTATTCTGATCTTATTACTTTACTGCTTGTTTTTTTTGTTGTTCTATATTCTATGAGCCAGGTAGAGAATCAAAAATTTAACGTTCTGATCAATTCGCTCCGTACAGCATTTCAGGGTGATGCTATTTTGGACAAAACGGTTCAGCCCCCGGAAAAAACAACCTCCGATATACCGGCGATACCCGTTAAGAAAGATAAAGAACAGGAAAAAGAGAATAATAAACAGCTTGATAAGCTTTATGTTAAATTGAATCAATATATTAATAAAAATGGTCTAAAAGCTGACATGACTTTAAAAAACCTGCCCAAAGGCGTTCAGCTAACATTTAAAGAGAGTATTTTATTTGATCTGGGCAGTGCTGAACTAAAAGATCAGGCAAAGCCGGTCCTTGGCAAGGTTGGAGGAATTTTAAATACAGTGCCTAATGATATTAGTATTGAAGGACACACAGATAATACGCCAATGAGGGGTCATTCAAAATTTCAATCAAACTGGGAATTATCAGGTGCGAGAGCCCAAACTGTTATGTATTATCTTATTCAGCGTGATGGATTAAAGAAAAGCAGAATGCAATTTGTCGGTTATGGTGAATATAAGCCAATTGTCAAAAATGACACCCCTGAGCATAAAGCAATGAACCGCAGGGTTAATATCGTTGTACTTAGACATGACAGTACCCCATAGACTAAGGAATCGGCAAATCACCGGTTCCGGACCATCTAACCTCCAACTTCGAAATTCTAACTTCTAGAAAACTAGGCCATTAGATCTATAAAACAAGAAAAAAATGTTTACAAATCTACAATTTTCTCGGTATGATAAGGGAAACGATGTGAAGGAAGAAGGTAAATGAAGAAATTTGGTATTATATGTGTTATTTTGATTTGTATTTTTACTATCGGCGCCGGAAGAGTTTATTGGCAGCATAAAATTAATAAAACAGCGGCTGAAGCTAAGGGCAGTTTGAGTGATTCCAAACAAATCTCTTCTAACCGCACTTATACCCATAACAGCAGTAAAAAATCAATCAAGTCCTTAACAAGCCATCTCCCAAAGGTTTTAAAGGAGAAGATAAATAAGTTTCATGATGGCGATAAGCCGATTCAGATTGTTATAACAGGGGATAAATCTATTTTAAAGGTTGGCGAACGGCTTCAAAGCCTGCTTGATGAAGCCTACGGTAAAGAGGTTTTTGAAGTTTCTGCGCTTAATTTCCATAATGAAAATTCACATGATATTTATCACAATGACGGTGCGGAAAAGATTATTAAGCAAAGACCTGATGCTGTTATTTATACACCGCCGGTTATTGAGGATGACGAGCAAGTGACAACGTCCGACACGGAAGATATTATGATGTTTATGAAGCAGGATATTGAAAAGGCGCTGCCGAAAACAGCTTATATGACAGAACCGCCAAACAGAGTCACTTCAAAACCTTACATTAATGATCGTCTTAAAGAAATTAAAGCATATGCAAATAAAAACGATTTAACTTATTTAAATTATTTAAAAAGATGGCCACAGAGTAATCATAAATTAGACAATCTTTTGGACGCTTCAGGCTTGAAGCCTAATCATAAGGGGCTTGATATGTGGGCTGATTATCTTGGGGATTATTTTACCGGGCAAAAATTGTAAATAAACTCGCCGAATGGCGAGTTTATTTGTTAAAGCGGTTTTCTTCCATAAAGGCTTCAATTTCTTCTACAGAGCGCGGAAGGTCGTTAGTAAGAACTTCATAACCGTCTTCTGTTACTAAGACATCATCCTCAATACGTATGCCTATGCTTTCTTCTTCAATATATAAACCAGGCTCCATTGTGATGACCATACCCGGTTCAAGTTCGCGGTCTCTATAATTTCCGACATCATGTGTATCAAGGCCAAGAGAGTGGCTGACACCATGGTAATAATACTTGCTAATTTCTTCAGGCCTCTCAATTAAACCCGCCTTTTGGCATTCTTCTGCAAGGACCTTCTTCGTATATTCGTTAAGTTCAGCAAACTTTCTTCCCGGTTTGACTAATTCTGTTGTTTCTCTAAGAGCCTTTAATACGATATTATAAAATAATTTCTGGCGCTCGCTGAATTTGCCGTTAATAGGAAAAGTATAGCTGATATCACCGCTGTAATAATTGTAAGAGGCACCAAGGTCAAGAAGAACAAGATCGCCGTCATTAACTGTACTGTTATTTTTGGAATAATGAAGGACTGTACCATTTTTTCCGCTGGCAATGATCGTCTTAAAAGCAAAATCTTTTACACCCTGAGTTTTTAAGACAAAGTTGAAATAAGCTTCAAGCTGATATTCTTTCATCCCCGGCTGTGCATGGCTCATCAAGTGCTTAATACCTTCAGAAGTAATGCGGCCAGCTTCTCTTATATTGTCAATTTCCTCTTTCGATTTAATCAAACGTTGTTCACATATATCGTGATAAAGGTCATGACATTTTAAATAAGGATAAAGTTTTTCACCCTTTTGAGCAAAAATATGGGCAGGCGTTACAGAATCATCACTTCGCCGTTCCAAATCAAGATAAAGGTGTTCATATGGATGCTGCAGCAATTGTTGTTGAATAAAGGAATCAAATGAGTCCAAATCATTGATCTTTTCGATGCCCGAAGCAGATTGGGCCTGTTCCTTTGAAATGCTTTCTCCGATCCATTTGGCAAGGACAGGATCAGCCTTTTCAATAAATAAATGTTCCTCCACTTTATCATTGAATTTCAAAGCAGCAAAAATCACTTTTGGCTCATCGATGCCTGTTATGTAATAAAAGTTGCGGTTTGGGGCAAAAGCATAATCTTCATCTGCGGATTTGTGGGGAGCAGTACCGGCAAATAGAACAGTGATTGAGCGGTCTTTGACTTTTTTTAATAATTTCTCGCGATTATTTTTAAAGAAAGAGGCTTCCATTAAATATCCCTCACTTTTCATTAAATGGTTTCCATTTCTATTGTAAACGAATGACGATGAAATAACTAATATTTCGGATATCTATATATGAAACATTTTATAAATGTCTGGATTGTATATGTAACTTTTAAGCGGATTAACTTAGATTCCGTCACTTTATTTATAAATTGAAATCATAAATGTTTAGCCGTATAATATTTTTATGTTTGATTTAAAAATAAAATAAAATTTTTATAGATTAATAAGGTAAATAATCAGGTGTTCAGTTCGAATAGATATTATAAATGAAGGATTATTTCTTTAAAAGGATTTATCTTTAAAATTAAGACTCTTAAAAAGGAGATTTATTCAATGAAAAAAGTGATCACTTATGGGACCTATGATTTGCTTCATTGGGGTCATATAAATTTATTAAAAAGAGCCAAAGAACAAGGGGATTATTTAATCGTAGCTCTTTCAACGGATGAATTTAATGCTATAAAAGATAAAAAGGCCTACCATAACTTCGAAAATAGAAAGTTAATTCTCGAAGCGATTCGTTATGTGGATGAAGTTATTCCTGAAAATAACTGGGAACAAAAAGTAAATGATATTATCGAACATAATGTCGATATCTTTGTCATGGGGGATGACTGGGAAGGTAAATTTGATTTCCTTAAAGAATATTGTCAAGTTGTTTATTTGCCAAGAACTGAGGGGATTTCTACGACAAAAATTAAAAAGGATTTACTATCCGTCTAGTAGCTTTAAAATCAATATAAATTTTATATTTAAAGTCTGAATATATAATATGAATTAGTAAAAAATATTAATTAATGATTGGATTGCATGTGTTAAGCGAGAGGAGTACTTAATTATGAATTTACCTCAATCCTTGCAGGAGATGAAGCATCGTACTCTTCACCACATTGAGTTAAGAGATGACTTTTTATATATCCAATTGGGCCTGCGGTTACATGTCCCTGTAGAAACTGAAAATATTGAAACCTTCGACCCTGATAAAAAATTTCTTTTAATTGACCGGAATAACAATATAGAAATATCGTTTCCATTAAATACATTTAAGAGATCCAGCGACTTTCTTTATCTTGAAGGGGAGCTGGACCTCATATCACATCCTGAATTAGCCGGCGAAGATGCTGTATGGGACGCATATATCTGTGTTAATTACGAAGATTTTCAAAAAAAGTACAGGGTAAAGAGCGGCACCCTGGAATTGGACTTTTTTTATGTTTATTTTGAAAATGTGGGCAGACTGCTCGTCCCTTATACGACTAATAAAGGAAATGTGTCATTTAATGCTTTGGAAACGAATGTCGTTGCAAAGGTTGAACAGGCGAATATAAGTAAAAAAGGCATGCTGTCTTTAAGCGGTTACGCTTTTTGCCCTTTATGGACTGTTCAAAACGAAAAAGACATCATAAAAAGGGTTGTTTTAAAAGACAAGAGCGACGATTTTGAGGGAAATGATCTTTTTAAAGGAAAGTTTGAAGCGAAGAATATAGAACGCAATGATCTTAATGAAAAATATAAGCATGGAAACTTTAAATGGGCCGGCTTTCAGATTAATTTGGATTTACGGCAGGCCGAAATACCGTCTGATTTAAGCTCATTAAGAGTATGCATAGAATTAGAATTAAGCAATGAAAATAAAGGCGAAATTTTGGAAAGTTTACCTATAAAATTACAATATAATAAAGAAAAACTTAAATTATTTGATTCTGTCGTTCTTAGTACAAGAAATGGAAAGAAAAGATTTGTTTTAAAAAGTACAAAAAGCCTCAATTTATCATTTACCGTTTCAAATTATAGCTTTTTAGGTGAGATGCGTTCAAAATTGATTAAATTTAAACGCGGCCCTAAAGTAAAAAAACTGTATAAGCGTGCATTTAAAATTATTGGCCGTATGCCGGCTAAGAATAACTTAGTCATGTTTGAAAGTTTTCATGGTAAACAATACAGCGATAATCCAAGAGCAATTTTTGAATATTTACAAGAAAATTACCCCGGATATAAGATGTATTGGAGTGTCGATAAAAGGCATGTCCATACGTTTGAGAATATAAATGTAAAATATGTTAAAAAGTTTTCAATTCGCTGGCTGTTCCTAATGGCCAGGGCACGTTACTGGGTGATTAATACCCGTATGCCGCTTTGGCTGCCTAAGCCTAAACATACAGTTTTTTTGCAAACGTGGCATGGAACACCGTTGAAAAGGTTAGCTTCTGACATGGAAGAAGTTCATATGCCGGGAACAAATACTAAAAAATATAAAAGGAATTTTACGAGAGAAGCAAACAGGTGGGATTATTTGGTCTCTCCTAACGCTTATTCAACAATTATTTTTCGAAGAGCCTTTCGATTTAACAATGAAATGATCGAAACAGGCTATCCGAGAAATGACTATTTATTTACAAATAATAATCCGGAAACAATAAATCATTTAAAAAGCAAATATAATATCCCATTAGATAAGAAGGTCGTTCTATACGCTCCGACATGGCGGGATGATCAATTTTATGGCAAGGGCCGTTATAAATTTGATTTAGACCTTGATCTTGCTAAGATGAGAGAACAATTAGGGAATGATTATATTGTTATTTTACGTATGCACTATCTTGTCGCGGAGAATTTCGATTTAACGCCATACAAAGGCTTTGCTTTTGACTTTTCAAACCATGAAGATATTCGGGATTTATATTTAGTGGCTGATTTGCTGATTACTGATTACTCGTCGGTATTCTTTGATTATGCCAATTTAAGGCGCCCTATTATCTTTTATTGTTATGACATTGAGCGTTATCGTACTAAGCTTCGCGGATTTTATTTTGATATCGAGAAAAATGCGCCTGGACCTCTAGTTAAAACAACAGAAGCTGTTATTGAGGCTATCAATGGTTTTGAGGCTAAGCAGTTCGCATTACCGGAAACTTTTGAGAGATTTTATCAACGTTTTTGTTATCTTGAATCAGGCGAATCCTCAAAAAAAGTTGTTGAAGAGGTATTTTTTCAAAACAAAGCCACCGCTGAAAGTTAAAGCGGTGGCTTTGTTATATATAAATTATTTATTTTTTTATGGACAGGTTTCCTTTTTTTGTAATATATAATTCTAACTCTGCGGAATGGTTTTCAATAGGCGGATTTTGGGGATCCAGATCATTTGAAAGCCCAAGCCGTTTTATTTTTTTTAAACCGTCAATGGTAATAGATAAACGAATATCAATAATGCCGCCGTCTGACATTAAAGAACTGATTTGTTGAAGAGGGACCTCGACCGAGAAGCCGCAGTAATTATGATTTATAACGCTGTTAATTTCCGGACTGGGATGAAGTTCTGCCGGAAAAGTCAGTTCTTTATCAGAACCTCGCTTTTGTAATAGAACATTGATACTGATTTGTTCTTTTCTATATACATTCATGTAATCGATATATCCATAACCGGATAAGAAAAACTTTTCATTATCAATTAATCCTTTATTTAGAAAAGCGTTTGCAGTTATTAAGCTCCCCGGTACCCCGGCCTCATCATAATAAAGCTCGTCATTGCCATAATCTGAATTTAAATATTTAAGGTCAAAAAGTATTTTTGGTTTGCCATCTGTATTTTTTGTAATGGCCGGTAAAAAGCCATAATCAGAGGTTGCTGATGCCACTAATTCAAAATCGAGCCGATTTCTTAAAAAGAACAGCCTTGTTAAATAATATCTTTTAGCATAAGGCGGCAAATACTCATAAGCCTTTTTATCAATAGTATCCAGGTAAGCATTAACTAATTCAAAAAATTGACTTTGATCTTCAGAAGTAAACTCATAAAGTGAATTACCATGACGTATAAAGTCCAGAATAGCACGGGAATCTTTGATATATCTGTATTCAATTAAATGATGCATCTCCAGAAATTCATCAATATATTTATGAATTTTAATACGGTCTAAAACGGATTGAAACAAATGTTTTTGCTGGGTAATTGAAAGGTTATCTGTTCCTTCGCGCCGGCGCCAATAATATGTAGCGTCTTTACATATGTATATTTTTTCAGCAAGATAGTAGCAGCAGCTTGTAAAATGAACGTCCTCATAAGCATAACCCTCTAAAAAATGAAGATTATTAGCTGTCAAAAATGTTTGTTTAAAGAGTTTATTAGCAGGCCCTAAATTGTGAATTAAATTTGGGGTGTTGATGAGGCTGGTTAATTGATTTTGTTGGAAAAGACCGAGTTTTTTAAAGGTTGGCGGCATCCACTTTTTTTTACTGTTAAATTTTAAAATATTTGTAACAATAATGTCCGGATCGTTTTCAATTGCATTTTTTAAAGCAGATTCATAATAATCATTTTCAATAACATCGTCGGGATCAATAAAACTAAGGTAATCTCCTGTTGCCAATTTAATACCTCTATTTCTGGGACCGCCCGGTGCACCGCTGTTTGATTGGTGAATGACGTGAATGTGGTTATATTTTTGAGCCCATTTATCAAGTATCTGACCGCTTTGATCTGTTGATCCATCGTTAACAGCAATAATTTCGTGTACCGGATAGGTTTGATTTATGATACTTTCCAGGCAACTGTCCAGATAAGATTCGACATTATAAACAGGAATAACAACACTGATATTTGCCACGTTTTTCACCTCAAAATTTTTTGTTAATACATCATTTCGTTTATTATACTTTAAACTTGACATTTTATGACCTTTGATGGAATTGTAATTATTTTTCAAAAATAGATTGGTTTTTATTGTATAAAACAAAAACGGTAGAAAACCCTGTTATTATGTCGAAATGAATAATATAGACTAAAAATTTAATATTAATCTATATAAGTCAAATTTTTGAGAGAGGGGTAAAATGAATAGGGTACTTTACTTTGATATATTACGAATTATAGCGATATGCGCAGTTGTTTTATTGCATACATCCGCTGGTTTTTTAGGGGATTATAATTCGAGTCATACATCCTATTTTATAGGAGATGTTTATGATTCGGTTACAAGATGGTGTGTACCTGTGTTTATTATGGTAAGCGGTGCTTTGCTTTTGAAGCCTGGCAAACAGGAAACTTTAGCCGACTTTTTTAAAAAGCGGACGACAAAAGTTGTTATTCCATTTTTAATATGGACATTCATTTATATTTTGTACCGTCATTATCATGATAACCACGTTTTCACATATACGGGGACTATTAAGGACTTCTTTAACTCCAATATCTACTTCCACCTTTGGTTTATGTACATGATCATTGGTTTATATCTCGTAACGCCAATTTTTAAAGTATATGTCAGACATGCTAAACAGGAAAATATGCTGTATTTTATTATCCTTTGGTTTATTGCTTCATTTATACCTGTTTTAAATAATTTATTTGATTTAAATATACAGTATGTTTTTGAGACAGTCAGCGGCTATATAGGCTTTTTCATTTTAGGTTACTATCTCCATCATTATGAGCTGAGCCAAATAACCCGAAAATTCATCTATGTATTTGCGATCATCAGTGTATTGGTGACCATTTTTGGGACCTTATTCTTGACAATGATAGATAGCAGCAAATTTAATGATGTTTTGTATGATTATTTTAGACCAAATACAATCATTGTCGCAGCAGCAGTATTTATTTATTTTAAACATTTGGATTTGGAGAGCAAAAGAAATAAAATTATCTTTTTGTTAAGTAATGTTAGCTTTGGTGTCTATTTAATCCACCCAATTTTAAGAGATTTTGTTTATAAATTTATTAATGTAGATAGTCATCCGTTAATCAATATTCCGCTTGTCACTGTTTTAACGCTTATTTTAAGTTTTATCACGGTTACGATTATGAGCAAGGTACCATTGCTTAAAAAAATTGTTCCGTAGTTTGTTCATTCAATTATATTTTTATTAATTGTCGGTTCAGAAGCTAAAAGTTTTCTGAGACCGGCATTTTTTTAATAAACAATTTAATATTTGTACTGCCTTTGGATTGAAGATAACGGTAAAATTGTTACGCTTTTTGTCCGCCTATTGGACACTTTCAAATCCTTTATATCCTTTTACAAATATTAGACATTCTAATTGCTGAAATGTAAGATGAAATTGGATATAAAAAGTGTATTGGAGGAACATATGACGAAAAAGCTTCGAGTTATGTCAATCTTTGGTACGAGGCCAGAGGCGATAAAAATGGCGCCTGTTGTTCTCGAGTTAAAAAAATATAAAAATCAAATTGAATCGCTTGTCACGGTAACGGCCCAACATCGTGAAATGCTGGATCAAGTTCTGAATGTATTTCAAATAACACCTGATTATGATTTGAACATTATGAAGGAGAGACAAACATTAGGCGATATTACAACAAGGGCCTTAACCGGTTTGGATCGTGTCATGAAGCAAGTTCATCCTGATATTGTTCTTGTTCACGGTGACACAACAACAACATTTGCCGCAAGTTTAGCCGCTTTTTATAATCAAATTGCGGTTGGGCATGTTGAGGCCGGGCTTAGGACATATAACAAATATTCACCGTTTCCGGAAGAGATGAACCGCCAGCTTACAGGTGTGATAGCAGATCTGCACTTTGCGCCAACCAAAGAATCCGCACAAAATTTATTGAATGAAAACAAAGCGGAGGAGCGTATTATTGTAACTGGAAACACGGCTATAGATGCGTTGCGAACAACAGTCAGAGAGGCGTACACTCATTCCGTTTTAGATAAAATAGGCAATGATCGAATGATTTTATTAACGGCTCATCGCAGGGAAAACTTAGGGAAGCCAATGAGAAACATTTTCAGGGCTGTCCGAAGAATTATTGAAGAAAATGATGATGTTCAAATTGTTTACCCTGTTCATTTAAATCCGGCAGTAAGGGATATTGCTCAAAGTGAATTTGGTAAGCATCCAAGGGTGCATTTAATCGAACCATTAGGTGTGATTGATTTTCATAATTTCGCTTCAAGAGCACATCTTATTTTAACTGACTCAGGCGGCGTTCAGGAAGAGGCGCCATCACTGGGTGTTCCCGTCCTGGTTCTGCGTGACACCACAGAGAGGCCTGAAGGGATTCAAGCGGGAACATTAAAGCTTGCCGGTACGAATGAGGAAAGAGTTTACCAATTGACGAAAGAACTGTTAACCAATCAGGAAGTCTATCACAGTATGTCAAAAGCATCTAATCCATATGGCGATGGCCATGCCTCAAAGCGAATTGTTAAAGCTATTTTAGGCTTTTTCAATTAATATAGAAAAAAAGGCTGTTGCATGAGTGAATGGCACCTCCGATTGTTAGAAACATATCTAACTTTGGGGGGCTTTTCTTTTTTGCACTTTAAGTATAAATTTGCAGCGCAGATAAGAATTCGACGTAGAGGCAAATTTTAAGTGTAAAGTATAAGCGCAACTGGGCCTCTGTCTTCGCCTTTTAAGGCTTGCCAATCGGCAAGTTTTCTTTATATTTCCTTTTATCCAGCCAAAAGAATGGAGAGAATGAAAATGAGAATGAGTGAATAAAATTCGGAGGCTGTCATGGAACTGATGCAAAAAATTGCTAGTAAATTAACACAAAATAATAAGGTTATGCTTGGCAATTTTATTGCTTTGATGATTTTACAAGGGGCCAATTACCTTTTACCGCTGTTAACTTTGCCGTATATATTAAGGGTTTTAGGAACTGAACATTATGGTTTAATCACATTCGCCCAAGCTTTCACAATGTATTTTACGATTCTGACTGATTACGGATTCAACTTATCAGCCACAAAGGAAATTTCCGTTCATCGCAACGATATAGATGAAATGTCAAAAATTTTTACATCTGTCCTTTCAATTAAGCTTGTAATTTTATTAATAAGTTTTTTTATTTTAATTGGCGCGGTTTCGATGGTTGAAAAGTTTCATCAAGATCCGCTGGTTTTTTATTTTGCTTTCGGGGTTGTTATTGGCAATGTCCTGTTTCCGCTTTGGTTTTTTCAAGGCTTGGAGAAAATGAAATACATTACGATATTAAACGTTATAAGCAGAGTGATTTATGCGGCATCGATTTTTATTTTTATCAGAAAAGCGGGCGACTATTTATATGTTCCGCTTATTAATTCAGCTGCCACAATTTTCATCGGTATCGTCAGCTTGTTTTTAGTCTTTAAATATTATCGTATTCGTTGCCATTTTAATTGGAGGTATACGATTGAATTATTAAAAAGCAGTTTCTTTTTTTTCTTATCAAGAGGGTCATTAACATTGTACACTGTGACGAACAGCATGATTATCGGATTTTTATTTTCAACAACTCAAGTTGGGTATTATAGTTTGGCGGAGAAAATCGTAAATATAATTATAAAGCCGTTTGAATTGCTTAACTCGGTTATTTATCCAAATATGGCGTCAAATAAAAATAAGCAGCTGATTAAAAAAGTCATTAAATGGACGGGAATTGCCGGTTTGGTGATTTATATCTTTGTTTTAATTTTTGCTGAACCGATCATTTTAATTTTAGGCGGCCATGAGTATATGCCATCAATTAATGTGTTAAGGCTTTTATCGCTAATGATTGTTTTTGTCAGCATTCACACTTTTTTAGGAACAACAACATTAGTTGTCTTTGGCTATTCAAAAATATTTAATTTAAGTACGATTATCGGATCTTTGTTTTATGTGGCAGTGCTGAGTTTGGCCTATGCCGCTCATGCATTGAATATCGCGACGATTGCCTTGTTCACAGCGCTGGTGGAACTGTTCATATTATTGTACAGGATCTACTATATAAAAAAATATAAAATCTTATAGACAGTTATCCACAGTTCACAGGGTCAGACCCCAAAATAAACAGTTATCCACAGTTCACAAGGTCAGACCCCAACCCAGGAGGTTCCGATGAAATTAATAAAGACAAAGTTTGATCATGCTTTTGTTATGAGGCCTGATGTCTTTGAGGATTCCCGCGGTTTTTTCATGGAAACGTTTAATGCCAGGGTGATAGGTTCATTGGATATTCGTATGCCGTTTGTGCAGGATAATCAGTCTTATTCAAAGTCTCCGGGGGTGTTAAGAGGGCTTCATTATCAGCTGAATCCTAAGTCACAAGCTAAATTGATCAGAGTGCTTAACGGTGCAATCTATGATGTGATCGTTGATTTACGAAAATCATCACCGACTTTCGGCGAATGGCAAGGTTTTATATTAACTGAATATAATAAGTATCAATTGTTTGTACCTAAAGGCTTCGCTCACGGATTTTGTACAATTGTGCCAAATACCGAAGTGTTTTATAAGGTGGATAGTTATTATTCACCTGAGCATGAAAGAGGGATACATTGGAATGATCCTGATTTAAATATTAATTGGCCTGTTTCCGAACCTATATTATCGAAAAAGGATCAACAGTATCCTAGTTTCAAAAATGCGGAGTTTAACTTTTAAAGGATGAGGTGCAGTTTGATGAATTTCCTTATCACTGGCGGTGCGGGTTTTATCGGAAGTCATTTTGTACGATATATGGTGAAAAAATACCCGGACTGCCGTATTTTTAACTTAGACTTGCTGACGTATGCCGGGAACCTGGATAATTTGAAAGAGATTGAGGGGAAAGCCAATTATACGTTTATCAGGGGTGATATTCGAGATGGACGGCTTGTTCATGCCCTAATAAAAAAGCATGAGATTGACGTCATCGTTAACTTTGCAGCAGAGTCCCATGTTGACAAAAGCATTCAGAAACCGGACATTTTTGTTGAAAGCAATGTGTTAGGAACACAAGTTTTACTGCAGACTGCCAAGGAGAACGATATTAAAAAGTTTATTCAAATCTCAACAGATGAGGTCTACGGTTCCTTAGAAAAGGAAGGCTATTTTACAGAAGAAACACCGCTGTCTCCTAATAGTCCTTATTCCGCAAGTAAAGCCGGAGCGGATCTTTTGGTGATGTCATATTATAAAACGTTTGGCTTAAATGTTAATATTACAAGATGCTCAAATAACTACGGCCCTTATCAATTTCCTGAAAAGTTGATCCCTTTAATGATTATTAATGCTTTGGAAGACCGGGCTTTGCCTGTTTACGGCGACGGTGAAAATATCCGTGACTGGCTTCATGTCCTTGACCATTGTTCAGCAATTGACCTTGTTATCCGCTGTGGACGGCCGGGTGAAATTTATAATATTGGCGGGCATAATGAGAAAACAAACCTTGAAGTTGTTGAAACAATTTTAGAGATTTTAGGCAAGCCTAAAGAGCTTATTAGTTTTGTCGACGACCGTTTAGGACATGATCGCAGATACGCGATCGACCCGGCAAAGATTCAGAAGGAGCTCGGCTGGAAGCCAAAGTATACATTTGATAAAGGACTTAAGGACACAATCGATTGGTATATCACACATGAAGCGTGGCGGCGAAGGATTCAATCCGGTGAATATCGCCAATTCGATGGGGAACGCGTATGAAAGCAAAGATTCTCATAACCGGTGCAAACGGTCAGCTTGGTCAAGATTTATCATACATATTAAAAAACCGGGATTTTACTGTTTATCCATGTGATCATACAAGCTTAGACATTACCAATCAGGCGCAAACCGCTTCAATACTGAATGATATAAAACCTGGTATTGTTATTCACGCCGCAGCTTATACAAATGTCGACCAAGCGGAGTCTAACCTTGATCAGGTATTTGCCGTGAATGCTTATGGGACGAGAAATGTCGCTGTTGCCTCGGAAAGAATAAATGCCAAGCTTATTTTTATCAGTACAGATTATGTTTTTAATGGTTTAAAAAAAGAACCCTATCATGAATTTGACAGCCCCAATCCGTTAAGTGTTTACGGGCAATCAAAATTGGCGGGAGAGACGTTTGTTCGAGAGTTTCATTCAAAATTTTTTATTGTACGGACTTCCTGGCTTTTCGGGAAATATGGCAGTAATTTTGTGAAAACGATGCTTAATCTTGGAAAAGAAGAAAAAGTCATCAATGTCGTTAATGACCAATTAGGTTCGCCTACCTACACGGTTGATCTTGCAAATCGTATTTCTGAAATAATAGAAACTGAAAAATACGGAACCTATCATATTTCAAATACCGGGTCGTGTTCGTGGTATGAATTTGCAAAAGCTATATTTAAAGAATCGGGTATGGATGTTAAGATGCATCCGGTCAGTACAACTTCCTTTCCGCGGCCTGCTCCAAGACCAAAAAACTCAGTTTTCGAACATCGCTCGTTACGTTTGAATGGATTTCACAAGATGAGGCATTGGCGTGCGGCTTTAAAAGACTTTCTTTCAGAGTTAAACGGACACCCCACGTAAAGGTGTCCGTTTTATTCTTGCACGTAAGGAAAGTTTAAATTGGCGGCAAAGCTGCAAAGATGCTTTTTCAAGTTGTTGCTTCTCTGTCTATGCCTTTTGAGGCTTGTCAATCGGCGAGTTTTCTATACAGCCGCCCATATAGATTACTGCCTTAAAAATTTTTACTTCATCGTCTGTTGAAATTGCTCAGATTCAAAATGGTGAATGTCGTTTAAAATGTCTTTATACATTTTGATCGTCTCTTTAAATGTATTAAATGATATATTTCGAATGAATGATCTCAGCAATGAATCAGTGATGCGAATCAGCACCCATAGATAACACATGGGTGTGTTATATTCGCAGATTTTATAAATATAATAAAACTCGCTTCTTAACCGGTTAACATAGACTATCGATGGATAGCGTTTGGTTGTCGAAGACTCAGCGTGTTTAACATCCAAAGATAGATCAATGTATCCTTGCCAGCCTTGCTTTAAGTATTTTTTTGCTAAAATTCTTTCTTCACCGTACAAAAAAGTAAACGGATCAAAAGCGCCAATTTGTTTAACGGCTTCACTATTAAAGGCAAAGCATGAACCGGAGACCATTTCTGTTTTTATAATATTGTTTTCAGTCTTAAACTCCCTGCGGTGTTTAAAGATTCTCAATGGATAACCTAACAGGGTATTACTAATCAAGATGTCTTTAAGGCTTGGCAGATGAACCGGCTGATTTTGAAAAACTGAACCGTCAGCATTGATAATTTTAAAGCCCAGGTAACCCCAGTTTGCCGGAAGCTTGTTAACAGTCTTTTCAAGGGCTTCGGACCATGTTGATGAGCGGATACTGATATCGTTGTTAACAATGACAATGACATCATTGTTCCTTTTGACAGCTGTACGGATACCAAGATTATTTCCGCGGGCATAACCGTCATTCCTGCTATTTTGTATAAAAGTAATATCCGCTAAATCTTGAAGATGCGTTTGTGATCCATCAGTTGATGCGTTATCAACGACGATAATATCGACTGGTTTTCTTTGTTTTTTAAAATCATTAATACATTTTATAGTGTCTTGCCAATTATTCCAATTAAGAATAACGGCGGCGATATTTTTTAATGTCATTGGATTCTCCTTATGCTAATGTAAATATATATCATGTTTATAATAGTTATTATGGGATAATATCCTATTTATCATTTGGAATATGTTCCAATAAGATACCTTTAGTTAATGTATTAGCATAATACAGCGATGGATGTGTACCGGCGTCTGTCCACCAGCCTTCAAGAATATCGAATGTCAGTGACTGATTTTCAATATAGGCGTTATTAACATCAGTGATTTCCAGCTCACCGCGTGCGGACGGTTTAAGTTTTTTAATAATATCAAAGACGTATGAATCATACATATAAATGCCTGTTACCGCAAAGTGAGATTTAGGAAACCTCGGCTTTTCTTCAATGGAAGCGATATAGTCCCCGACAATTTCAGCGACGCCGAACCGATGAGGATCTTTAACCTTTTTAATCAGGATTTTTGCACCGGTTTTTTGGGATTTGAAACGGTTGACATATTCACGAATATTGTCTTGAAAAATATTATCCCCAAGTATAACCACCATTGAATCATTTCCTATAAACGATTCAGCTAATCCCAGAGCTTGTGCTATACCTCCTGCCTGGTCTTGAACTTTATAAGTAAACTTCACATTAAAGTCTTGCCCGCTTCCAAGTAAATTAACAACATCGCCCATATGTTCTTTGCCTGTGACAATTAAAATATCATCAATCTCAGCTTCTTTAAGCTTATTAATGGCATGATAAATCATCGGATATTGTCCGATGGGAAGCAAGTGTTTGTTGGTGATTTTTGTTAAAGGGTAGAGCCTTGATCCGGTACCGCCAGCTAAAATAATCCCTTTCATAAAAAACCCCCGCTTCTTAGATGAAATGATAAATATATATGTTTATTTGCAAATATCGATGACACGAGGCTAATTTTTCAAGGTAAGTCATAATCAAAGCGATGTATAACTATAGTTATATAAAGATGCTTGCCTTTTACACCCATATGAGAAGCTATTCAGAAAGCTATATTTTTTTGAATGGTTTACTTTTTACACTTTAAGCTTCTTTAGAATTATCAGCATCTGGGAACGGGGGATCATGGGTGATTGAGAATATATGTGTGATTGGATTAGGATACATTGGCTTGCCGACAGCTGCTGTATTTGCTAGAGCCGGCTGCTCTGTTCTAGGCGTAGATATTAATAGCAATATTGTTTCAACCTTGAATCAAGGTCTTGTTCATATTGAAGAGGCGGGGCTTAATGATATTGTGTCAAAAGCCGTTCAAAGCGGGAAACTAAGGGCGGCAACGAAGCCGGCATCGTCTGATGTTTATATTATTGCTGTACCGACGCCGATACACGAAGATTTTTCAGCGAATGTAGATGCGGTTGTTTCGGCAGCTCAGTCTATTTTACCTTATCTGGAAAAGGGCAATATCGTGATTGTTGAATCAACGATTCCGCCGGGAACGATTCAACATGTCATTGCGCCGATTTTTGAAAAGGCCGGTTGGGATCCTGGAAATAATGATATCTATCTATCATACTGTCCGGAACGTGTTTTACCCGGGAAAATACTTTATGAGTTAATCAATAATACCCGTATTGTAGGTGGCTATACAAGGGAAGCAGCTTTAGAAGCTGCTGAAATTTACAAGCTTGTTGTTAAAGGGGCGGTTATAGAAACCGGAGCCCCAGCTGCGGAAATGGCAAAATTAATGGAAAATACATTTCGGGATGTCAATATTGCCCTTGCGAATGAATTAGCTAAAATCAGCAAAGCGTTAAACGTTAATGCTCATGAAGTGATTGAGTTGGCTAACAAACACCCAAGGGTCAATATTCATCAGCCGGGGCCGGGTGTTGGCGGCCATTGTCTGGCTGTTGATCCCTACTTTATTGTTGAAAAAGCGGCTGATCAGGCGCAATTAATTAAATTAGCAAGAGAAATTAATCAATCCATGCCGTCGTTTGTTGCGCGTCATGTTGAGTTTTTAGTATCTGAATTAAGAAGACCAAAGGTTGCCTTATTAGGTCTGGCATATAAGGGAAACAGCGATGATTGCAGAGAAAGCCCCGCGATTAAGGTGTACCGTTTACTAAAAGAATTGAAGGGCCTGCAAATCAGTGTTTATGAGCCGTTTGTCAATCAAGAAAAAGTTAATATTAATCTGGTCCAATTAAAAGAAGCGCTGTCCGATGCCCATTTGGCTGTTGTCTTAACCGATCACAAAGAATTTAAGCAGCTTGATTCAAGAATTTTTATTGAAAATATGAAAACCCCGGTTATTTTTGACACGAAGAATTGCATAAATATTAAAAACGATGAAGTAAAAATATATAAAATTGGCGATTTAAATGGTATAGAAACGATTAATGAAAGTTTTGCACATTCAAAGCCAATCAAGAAAAATATAAGCTTAAAGTATACGATAAATGAAAAAAAGGTTAATAATATTTATAAATGAAAAAGCAGCTTATGGCTGCTTTTTTTGCATATTACTAAATGAAATGGCTAAAAATACGGGTAAGTAAATACATTTTTTGATAAAGGTTGGCAAATGCAAATGAATTCAGAAACCATTCTTGGCGTAAATGTAACCCCGTTAAACCATAAAGAGATTACAAATGCGATCAATCAGAGAATAAAAGCTGAACTGAAGTCAACAATTGTGGCTATCAATCCTGAGAAAATTATTAAGGCAAATAAAAACCAAGAATTATTGGCTTTACTGAATTCAGCGACTTACCAAATCCCTGATGGCATCGGTGTCATCCTTGCCAGCAAATTAAGGAAGGGAGCCCTTCAATCTCGGGTAACCGGTATTGATTTAATGGAACGGCTGCTTGAATTAGCTGACACGGAAAGATATCGGATCTATCTTTACGGTGCTCATGACTCAGTTGTTTCAAAAGCAGTTCAGGTCATTAAAACAAAGTATACGAATATTGAACTGGTTGGATATATGCACGGATATGAACAAAATACAAATAAAATCATCCGTGATATTAATAATTGCAGCCCGGATCTGTTATTTGTGGCTTTGGGAAGTCCCAGGCAGGAGTTTTGGATTAAAGAAAATATGGACAGGCTTAATGTCAAGGTTGTTCAAGGGGTAGGGGGAAGCTTTGATGTTTTAAGCGGTAAAGTCAAACGCGCTCCCAAGGCATTTAGAAACATGGGCTTAGAGTGGTTTTACCGGCTTATGACTAACCCGTCCCGCTTCAGGAGACAGCTAGTCTTACCGGCATTTTTATTAAAAGTACTGCTAAAACGTAAAGAAAACTCGCCGATTGGCGAGCCTGAATAGGCGAAGACATAAACTGATATTCTAAAGAAGCTTGAGATTTCAAGCTTCTTTGTCTAAAAGGGAGCAATAATCATGAAAGTTGTCCATGTGATAAGCGGCGGGGAGATAGGCGGTTCCAGAAAGCATTTACTTTCGTTACTTGACGGCTTTCCCAAAGGGGATGCATCCCTTATCGTCCTGCAAAAGGGGTTGTTATATGATGATGCTTGCCGACTAGGAATAGACGTTCATTTATTGGAACAATCCTCACGCTATGATTTATCAGTACTAAAAAAATTGGTTAATAACATTAAAGCCGGGGACTTCGATATCGTTCATACACATGGCCCCCGCGCCAATTTATTAACATATTTAATTAAAAGAAAGTTACATATACCATGGGTGACAACTGTTCACAGTGATCCTTCTTTAGATTTTATTAACAAAGGTTTAAAAGGGAAAATTTTTAGCATTATCAATAAGAAAACATTCAGTAAAACAGATTTGATTTTTGCGGTTTCAGACCATTTGAAAGACAAACTGCAAGGAGCTGGCGTCAATAAAGACAAAATTAAAACCATTTATAACGGTATTCATTTCGATAAAGGAAATTCAGGACCAGGGCTTAAAAAGGAAGATTTTAATCTCAAAGAAGATGATTTTATTATTGCGATGGTGGCTCGATTTCATCCAATCAAAGGTCATTTTCTCGTCTTTGAGGCATTAAAAGAATTAAATGATCCGGATATCAAGCTGCTGTTAGTGGGTGACGGACCAATAAAAAAAGATTTAGAAAGAAAAGTAAATGAGATGGGATTAAAATCACAAGTTCGGTTTTTAGGATTTAGAGATGATGCGGAAGCGGTCATGTCACTGACCGATATCAGCCTATTGGCTTCATACAGTGAAAGTTTTCCACTCGTATTATTAGAATCAGCCAAAGTAAAAAGGCCTGTCATATCAACGGATGTCGGCGGTGTAAAATCATTAATTCTTGACGATTCAATGGGCTGGATTGTTCCAAAGGGAGATCCGTTATCCTTAAAAGAAGCCATCATAAAAGCGAAGCAGATCAAACATTCAGGAAGGCTCAAAGATATGGGGGAGAGGCTTTATCGGCACGCAAAAGGACATTTTTCACTAGACAATCTGTTTACTGCCGTAAGAGACAATTATCAGCATATTTTATGATGATTTTTGTCAGATTATCTCAAAATGCCTTGTAATGTTTTCATTTTATGATACGATAAAAAGAGTTTTTCGATTTTATTTTTCTGATCGAAAAAAGAAAGGAATAAACATGGTTGGACAAAATTCATCAAAATTCGTATTAACTTTTTATGCGATTTTGTTAAATTTATTTTTTGTTCCACTTGTATTCTTTAAAGCATATTTAGGACCGCTGCCTTTGTCGATAGAAATTATTACTATTCCAATTTTAGTGATTTGTTTTTTTATAGATTATATAAGAGGGGCCATTTCATTTACAGCATTTCGTATTTCCCCATTTGTGATTGCTTTTACAGTTTACTTTATCATTTCAGTCATTTCTCTTATAAAAGCGGAAAGCATGGCAACAGGGGTTATGGAAATCATCAGGTTTCTCTCTTATGTTTTCTTGTTTTTAATCGTTGTAAAGGTGAAGTTTTCGGTACGCCAATTTCGCATGTTTTTGTATACGTTTGGGGCGTCAATCGCGCTTGTGGCTCTTTATGGGCTGGTGCAGTATATTTTTAACTTTTCGCTCAATCAAAGCGGTATGTATGCATTAAATGAAGCGAAAGGACGGGTAGCTTCTACTTTTCTTAATCCTAATTACTATGCCGGTTTTATTAATTTTGTTCTGCCATGTGTTCTATTATATGCGGTTTGTTATGCCGAATCAAAGACTTTTCAAATATTAGGAATGGCAGTTTACGGCATTCTGCTTATGAATTTAATATTAACGTATACACGCGCCGGCTGGATGACTTTTATCGGCGGTCTTATCTTAATATTCATTTTTGCAGGGAAAGATTTTTATGAAAGATTATTTAAATGGCGTATCATGATATCCATTGTCGTTATCATTTGTGTTCTGTTTAATATGCCTGATGTTCAATTAAGAACCAAATCAGCCTTTCATGCCATGTCCAATGTTATTCAGACTTATTTAGGCGACGATCAAGAAAAGAAAGCTGCCGGCGAAAGTAATGATGATGAAAATAAAAGCCTAGATGAAATGAGAGCCGATAACAACACAGAGGTTGCGGTCGTCTCCAGAACTATTCTTTGGAAAACCGGCTGGATGATGTTTAAGGAAAACCCCGTACTTGGTGTAGGAGAAGGCAACTATTTAGTAAGGTACCCGGGTTATGTGAAAAAGTACCCTAAGCTGGATTTAGGTTATCAGGCATATTCCGTTCACAACTCGTATTTAAAAATATTAGCTGAAACAGGTATTTTAGGTTTATTATCTTTTTTGTCTATTTTTGTTGTTTATTATCTTTTTATAATCAGGCAATATTTTCTTTCAAATAGATATATCAAACCATTAATTATTGCAATCTTTGCAGGCAGTGCAACGTATTTTATGCAAAATTTGACGAACAATCTTTACTTTATACCTCAAGTTAATGTCGTGTTTTGGATCGTTTCGGGGTTAGTATTTAATTATATTGTTTCAATGGGAAAGCAGCATGAATTTTAAATCACCATTAATTGATAAACTTTAAATGGTAAAGGGAGTTATAGATGGTTTCCAGTAGAAGCGAAAGGCGGCAGAAAAAAAAGAAAAAAAGAACAGCCAGGAAAGTGATGCTTGTTGTTCTAATTTTGGTGCTTGTTGTTGTAGGTTACGGCGGTTATCTCGCTTTTAACGCATACAGAGCGGCCTATGGTTCTTATAATCCGCTGGACAGAGATAAATCAAAGATGCGAAAAGAAGCTGTTCAAATAGGAAAAGACCCAATTTCTATTTTGCTTATGGGTGTTGAAAATTATGCAACACATGGCAAAGGCGGCCGGACAGATACGTTAATTGTTGTTACGCTTAACCCGCATACACATAAAATGACAATGACAAGTATACCGCGTGACTCAAGAGTCATGATTGCCGGAAAAGGGCAGTACGACAAAATTAATTCTGCTTATCCTTACGGTGATGCAAGCGGTTATGGCGGTAACAAAGCTATTATTGATACCGTTGAAAATTATCTCAATATACCGATTGATTATTACGCAAAGATTAACTTTAAAGGCTTTAAGGAAGTCGTTGACGAACTTGGCGGAATTGATGTAAATGTACCGTTTAGTTTCTGGGAATATGATGAAAGCCACAAACATAAAATTTACTTCCATAAAGGCAAACAACATCTAAATGGCAAAGAGGCCCTTGCTTACGTAAGAATGCGTCATAGGGATCCCAGAGGAGACTTTGGGCGTAACCAAAGGCAACGTCAAGTCATTAGAGCGGCAATTAATAAAGCGAAAAGCGCTAATACATTGTTTAAGATCGATGATATAACAAATATTTTAGGGAAAAATGTTGAAACCAATTTAAAACCAAGTGAAATATATGGTTTGGAACAAGCTTATTCGAAAGTTGATTCATCTAAGATTAAAACGTATAAGCTGGATGTTGGTACTGACGCAACTATTAACGGTGTTTATTATTTTATTCCTGATGAGGCCAATGTACAGAAAGTCAGCCGTGAATTAAACAGCTCTCTTGGCTTAAAGCCCCGTAATACAGGTGAAAGCGGGACAGATAATAGTACAGGCGGTACAGATACAGGTACGAGCGGCTCAAATACCGACAGTCAATATTAATGTATAAATAACCCCCTGAAAAAAACTTATTTTCCGGGGGTTAATGAATAAGTAAAAGCCCTGTAATGTCTCCAAATGACATCATAGGGCTTTTATTATTTTCCTCTGGAGGATGTTTGATGGGCCAGGACAAATTTCTTAACCGCGTTTAGCAATGGTTTCTTTCGGTCAGTTTTCAAAACATTGATAATTTCAATGGTGAATTGTAACATAACAATACATAAGCCAATGATTAACAAAGATCCCCAGATAATGGATTTTGTAAATATAATCGCAGCCAGACCGAAAAGGAAACTTATTGTATAAATAATATAAACGGTTGTTCTGTGACTGAATCCGAAATCAATAAGTCTGTGATGAAGATGCGATCTATCCGGTGCTGATATCTTTTGGCCGCTTAACAGCCTTCTGATTATCGCAAGGGATGTATCTAAGATAGGAACAGCCAAAATAATGATTGGTAAAATCAGTGAAAAAATCGTGATGCTTTTGAATAGACCAATGATAGAGATAATTGATAAAGTATACCCTATAAAAAGTGATCCTGTATCCCCCATAAATATCGATGCCGGATGGGAATTGAAAAAGAGAAATCCGATCATGCTGCCCAATAAAATAACAGATAATGAAATCGCTAGCAATTGAGCGTTAATAATGGCCATGACAAGCATTGATGAAAGAGCAATTGCCGATACACCGCATGCTAAACCATCAAGTCCATCAATTAAATTAATGGCGTTCATCATACCAACAATCCAAAAGATCGTGATTGGATAAGACCACCATCCGAAGTCAATATGTCCAATAATCGGGAACGTAATGAAATCAATGGACACGCCGCTTGAGACAACAATAATGGCCACAATCAGTTGAACCAGCAGTTTATATTTAGGCGATACCGGCTTTTTATCATCAATAGCCCCTGTGACGAGAATAATGATTGCCCCTAAAATAAATGCCGGCATAACAGGACTGATTGGTTTTAAAAAGATATACCCTGCAAAAAAGCCTATAGCAATCGCTACACCGCCGAGATAGGGCATAGCCTGTTTGTGTATTTTCCGTTCATTTGGATTATCGACAAAATTAAACCGAATGGCAACTTTTTTGACAATCGGTGTCGCAATGATGGTTACTACCAGGGAGATAAAAAAAGCAAAGGTGTAATGATTAAAAAAATGCATAAAGTCACCTTCTTATATAAATCCAACAGTTATTATGGTTTCTTGAATGTCATAAAATTATGCCTAATGTTGTGCCGTTTATTATTTTTTAAGAAAACGTCTTTAAAAAATATTTATCGACAATTTTTCCATTAGATTTATTCACTCTCAATCATAATACTATTTAGGCAAAAAGTACACAGTAAAGTTTTTATAAGAATATCTTGGGCTCTTAAAAAGCGGTAACAAAGAGTTTGCCAAGATGAGATCGATCGAAAGTATTTAGTTTGCGCTCCTGTGCCGCCGCGAATTCTGTAAAGCATCTCTAGAAGCATCTCTAATCGTCGTAAAGCTGCAAAAGTTGCTTGTTGTTGCTTCTCGTTCTTCGCCTTTTAAGGCTTGCCAATCGGCAAGTTTTCTTTATAAATCGATATCTTGTTCTAAATACTCCCAGCCTGTTTTATGAATATGAGATTTTCCATTAGATAAATTCGTCATCCATTCAATGAAATCGTCCGTTTCCTCTTGTGATACATAGACATCAATCGACACATTTTCCGCATATGCCATGTTTTTTATAATATATGTAGATTGGCGCAATTCATTTTCAATTTGGCCGAGTAATGTGTATTCGAAGGTCGTTTGAATTATATTCATAGGCTTGCGTTCAACAATACCCGAAGCTTTAAGACCTTCACTTGTTGCTTTTGAATATGCTCTGATTAAACCTCCTGCGCCCAGTTTCGTGCCTCCAAAATATCTCGTAACGACAACAAGCACATCGCGTAAATGTTTTTTCTTTAACACTTCAAGAATAGGGACGCCGGCGGTGCCGCTTGGTTCACCATCATCACTGGCCTTTTGTATATGCTGATTTTCCCCGATCGCATAAGCGTAACAATTATGATTTGCTTTCCAATGTTCCTTATTAATCAGGCTGATTTCATTTTGCGCTTCGGTTTCTGTTTCAACCCTCTTTATTTGAGAGATAAATCTGGAGTTTTGTATAATAATTTCATGAGCTGCTTTACTTTTTACTGTATAATAAGAGTTACCCATATAGACGTCCTCCTGAAACGTATTCAATTATTATCATATTTTTTCAGGAGCAATTTTTCAATAAATACATCCATTAGACATTGACAAAAAGACATATTAATCTTCGAATAACATATATGATAGGACAAATATAGAGATGAAGACCTATCTAAAAATAGGTAAGAAGGTTCTAGTGCTTGTTTCACCATTTCGGTAAAGTAATATTGGGGGAGTATTAATGTCATCTAATAAGAATTTAACGGCCATCATCGATAGCAAATATTTAGATGATATTTTAAACCAGATGGTGGACACTGTCAGCGAGAGTAAAGGACATATTTTTGAAATTGGTGAACAGTCTAGACAAGAGTATGAAAATTTGCAAAAGGAATTATCTGAAGTTAAATTAAAAACAAGACACATGATTGAGCGGTACGATAGGCTTGAAGTGCAAGCGAAAGCGGCGCGTGGACGTCTTGCTGAAGTAAGCAAACACTTTCAATTTTACGATGAAGAAGATATCAGACGTACATATGAACGCGCTAACAATATTCAAGTCGAATTATCAATTGTTCAAGAGCTTGAAAGGCAGCTTAAGGAGCGTCGGAATGACATTGAAAAACGCCTTAATAGTCTTGGCAGTACTGTTGGTAAAGCAGACAAACTTGTTAGCCAGGTTTCAGTCGTATTGGATTACTTAACAGGGGATCTGAAAAAGATGGGGGAACTTATCGAAGATGCCCAGGAAAAGCAAGCATTCGGTCTAAAAATAATTGAAGCGCAAGAAGAAGAACGTAAACGCCTATCAAGGGAAATTCATGATGGTCCTGCCCAACTTCTCGCCCATGTTCTCCTCGGCTCCGAACTTATCGAACGGGTCCATCGTGAAAAAGGCCCGGAAGCTGCAAATAAAGAATATAAGAGATTCCGTGAAATGATCCGTAATGCTTTATATGAAGTCAGGCGTATAATTTATGATTTGCGGCCGATGTCGCTTGATGATTTAGGTCTTGTGCCGACGTTGGAAAAGTACTTATACCGCATTCAGGATCAGTATCCGCAAATTGAATTTGAATTCAACAGCGTCGGGGAAGAACGCCGCCTGCCGTCGCGAATGGAAGCCGCTTTATTCAGGTTGGCGCAAGAGGCTGTACAAAATGCATGCAAGCACGCCAAACCTAAGGCGATAACCGTTAATATTGAATTTCGGGATAAACACATTAATTTATTAGTCAGAGATAATGGAAAAGGCTTTAATCCCGATCAAAAAAAGAAAGAAAATACATTTGGTTTAATTGGCATGAAAGAACGCGTTGAGTTGTTGGAAGGGAAAATGGCCATTAAGTCAAGCGTGAAAAGCGGTACTCTGATTGTTATTCAAATTCCAATTCTTAAGGAGGGTGAAGCATGACTAATATCCGCCAAAAAACAACTAAGATTGTGTTGATTGATGACCATCGCCTTTTTCGCGAAGGTGTTCGGCGCATTTTAGAACTTGAAGATGAATTTGAGGTCGTTGCTGAAGCAGATGACGGCAGTGATGCTGAAGACCTTATTCTGGAAAATGAACCTGATGTTGTTTTAATGGACATTAATATGCCGGGAATTAATGGTGTCGAGACCACCCGCCGCCTGATTCGCAGAAACCCGGAAGTGAAAGTATTAATTTTATCTATCCATGACGATGAAACCTATGTTACCCACGCTCTTAAGTCAGGGGCATCCGGTTACTTGCTTAAAGAAATGGATGCAGATTCCTTGATCGAGGCTGTAAAAGTTGTCGCGGACGGCGGCGCTTATATTCATCCAAAAGTCACACATAATCTGGTTAATGAATTTCGCCGTCTGGCAACAAGCGGCAACAAGCGAATTCCATCGGGCTTCAGGGATATCGAATATCGCAAACCTCTGCATATTTTGACCCGCCGCGAGTGTGAAGTCCTGCAGCTTATGACTGACGGCAAAAACAACCGTGCGATCGGTGATGCGCTTTATATAAGCGAAAAAACGGTAAAAAACCACGTCAGCAACATTTTGCAAAAAATGAATGTCGATGACCGCACTCAAGCGGTTGTTGAAGCGATTAAAAACGGCTGGGTGCGTGTAGGATAAAAAAAGCGGTTCTACGTCAAATGTTGGGGTAGGAGTAATAGTTCCTACTCCTTAACCTAACTGATATCCCATTGATTTATATTGATGATGTAATAAAACACGTAATCGTAAACGATCATAACGCTTAAAACCA
>NZ_JBHTCO010000036.1:0-36653 GCF_042665295.1 Scopulibacillus cellulosilyticus | reverse complement strand
AGCAAACCGTTAATCTGTAGGGCTTTTTATATTCAATGGTAAATACGTTGGCGAAGGGTGGTAAATTCTTTGGCAAGCCGTGGTAAATAACTTGGCAAGGGTGGTAAAATCAAGTGGCCGTAATCAGATAAGCTGTTTTTTACATTGATGATATAACAAATCACATAATTGCAATTGAATATAATGGTTAAAACCAAAGGTATTTTTACTTAATGACCTTTGTGCGGATGTTTATTTCCTCGGCAAGCAGATTTATAAAGACATAAGCAAGTTATTTAAGATACATTTTTCAATTATTAAAGTTTAACAGCTTGGGTAAATCCACTTATCTTTCTTAACCCAAGCTATTTAGCATTTTCACTACGTATAAGAAATACTTTAACTATAATGTACAGTTTAATTCCTCCTTTTATTTTTGAGTAATTGAAAGTAAATGAATCGTTAACGATATTAAGCTTGTATGCTGTTTCTATTAATTTTATATCCTATCAAATAAAATAGAGACGCTTTTGTTAATTAAGAAATGTACTACTAATGAACTCTTCATCCTCCATTTATGGTATGGAGGATGAATATTATTGAACGGATAAAAAATCCAAAAATGCCATTGTAAACAAACTAGTTTACATGTATGCGTGTAAATAAACTTGCAAACATGTAAACAGATAAGTTTTCAAGTAAACAAATAAGTATACTGAATTGAGTGTGTGAAGTGTAATCGATAATGTATACAAGTTTATATATTCGAAAACATGTAAACATTATTGAAAACAAATATGAAGTCGCATTAAATGATTAAACCAGTATCACTCATATAAATGTTTTGATAAAAATAACTTGTGATTAAATAGGTAAAAACAATTATAAGGCTGAGGTGCCTTTGATCATCCACAAAAAATCAATAGATTTAACGAAGCTTCTATTGCTTTGATAGTGATCATGACAACAGAAGGTTTCATATGTTAAAAAGTTAACTTGAAGGTTCAAAAGAGGTTTAAAAAGGGGAGTTTAGATTAAATAATTTTAATAGAATCAAGGGAATTAAGATCAAAAGAATAAGTTTAATAAAAGATTTGGCAAACAAAAAAGTTTACTAGTATACAGATGTGTTTGCGTGAAAACAAAAATGTTAACACGTTGGCGGACAACACGTTAGCGATTTTGTTAACAAGTTTTCAAGATTGTAAACATGTTTGCGTTATTGAAAACAAAGTTAAGATTCTATGAAAGTTATTGACGAAATGTGTAAGCGATTGTACGCTTAAGTATAACCAAATAAAATTTATAAAGTAATTCCTAGAATGAAAGGAATGGTGTAAATGAGTAATTTTAGTAGAACAGCAGCAATAGATGTTGGAAATGACTCACTTAAAAGCTTATTTGGACGCTTGGAATCAGAATTGTACATACCAAATGTTATTGCGAGAGATAAGGCAGACCGTCCAATTATAGGCATTGAAGAACTTGACAGCAAGGATCCGATTGATGAACTTCACATTAAAGTTCATTCACCTGCATTACAAGAAAATAACGCTATTTATCGGGTTGGGAAATTAGCATCTAAAGTCCCTAATGCGACAGAATTAGATCCGGGCAGTGATAAATCTGAAGAGGATCAAACGCTTGTCATGCTTTTTACAGCATTGGCATTGGATGCTGTCAGCGAAGAAAATAAAAAGCATTTTAACCGCTCTAACGATATTGTAGATGCAAACTATACGCTTGGTACAGGACTTCCGTTACGTGAAGTAAAACAAGGCAAGGATGCAAGTTTCAGAGCTAAATTATTAGGTTCTGTTCACCAAATTGAATTTCTTGTGACACCAAAATATAGAGGATTAAAAGTCAATATCAGATTTAATGAAGTGAAGGTCTACCCTGAGGGATTTGCGGCCTTTATTAACTTGGTTATGGATAACCAATTAAATATTGTTAATAAAGATTTAATCCATAAAAGACTTTTAATCCAGGATATCGGCGGACTGTCAACAGATATAGCCGTTGTTCAGGACAGCCATGTTGATGATGATAAAGCACAGGGATTCAATCTTGGTGTTTCTGAGGCGCTTGAAGACATTAGGGAAGAAATCAGAATGAAACACGGTGTTGAACTGGACAGCCGAAGAGATGTTGTTGAAATTATAACAAAGAAAAATGACCGTAACCATATCATGGTTAAAGGCAGCCGGACAAGCGTCCACGATATTGTAGACCGTATTTTGCTGGATTTGGCTAAAAAACAATACCGCCATTTGCGTAATGTTTGGCAAAGAAATTCACAAACTGAGATTGCTTACTTTATAGGCGGCGGCTCAATCATCTTAAAAGATTATATTAAAAACTTAAATAACAGCTTAGACGGTTACAATATTGACTTCTTTGAAGATGAAAAAGAAAGCATTTGGATGATGGCCAATGCTTATTACAAATTAATTTCAGAATACATTCAAAAGCAGCAGAAGGATTCCGAGAAAAAACAGCCAGAAAAACAACCAGAGAAGCATATGGCAAAACAGCCTGTAAAAAAATAAGGTGATTTTATGGTGAAAGCCGCACCGAAAGGCATTACACGCGGGCAATCAATTGCCTTTCGCATACCTTCTGATACGCCAGACTACATTTTGCAGCACTTAGATGAATTAAAGCAAAAAGAGAGAAGAAACTTTTCAAGCCAGATTGCGAATTATGTTTTTAAAGGAATAGAATCCTCATTAACGGATGATAAGGAAACGATAACGATCCCCCTTCCTAAGAAGTTGAACAAGGAACAGAGGGATTGGCTTAAGCATGAGCAATCTGAGGCAATCCTTGGGAAAATCATTTATCAGCTGTTAGCTGATCCAATTTCGGTGATTTCTTCTGTTAATGTTAATTCGGAACCTGCAGGTAAATCTTTAAATCTCTCTGAAGAAGCTGCTTCCGAGAACCTTCAGGATATGGATCTAGATGATTTTACACTTGATGATTTTAATCAAAATAAAGAAGAGAATAAAGGTGAGGAACCTCAGGAAGATGATTCAGAGGAACTCATTGGAAATTTCCTTGCTGATCTTAATAAATAGAATACAAGAAAAATCCGGTTTCCCATTTTGGGTAAACCGGATTTTCTATTAGTTATTAATTATGTTACCTAATTTTACTTTAAGTTTTGCAAGCATATCTTCAGTCATTTTAGCAAGGTCATATTCGGTTTTAAAGCCCCATTCTTCTTTTGCGGCTGTCGCGTCAATGGAGTTTGGCCAGCTTTCAGCGATGGCTTGGCGGGCCGGGTCAACGTCGTAAGTCATTTCAAACTCAGGAATGTGCTTTTTAATTTCTGCAGCAATTTCTTCTGGTTCAAAGCTCATGGCTGTGATATTAAATGCGTTCCTATGCTTGAGTTTTGAGGCGTCAGCTTCCATTAATGTGATAATGGCATTTAAGGCGTCCGGCATATACATCATATCCATATAAGTGCCCTTATCGATAAATGATGTATATTTGCCATTTTTAATTGCTTCATAATAAATTTCAACAGCATAATCTGTCGTCCCGCCTCCAGGAGGTGCAACGTATGAAATGAGACCAGGGAAACGAACACCTCTTGTATCGACGCCAAATTTTTTAAAGTAGTAATCGCAAAGCAGTTCACCTGAGACTTTGTTAACCCCGTACATTGTAGTTGGTCTTTGAATGGTGTCTTGAGGGGTATTGTCTTTAGGTGTTGTTGGACCAAATGCGCCGATGGAACTTGGCGTGAAAAATTTCGTGTTAAGCGCGCGGGCAACTTCTAATGCGTTAACGAGACCGCCCATGTTCAAATGCCATGCGAAAAGCGGATTGTTTTCGGCTGTAGCTGATAATAGAGCTGCAAGGTGGACAACGGTGTCCACTTGATTATCTTTAGCAACTTTGAAAAGTGCCTTTGCATCTGTAACATCAACAATTTCAAACGGACCGGATTTCACAACATCGCTTTCTGTCTTTCTAATATCTGTTGCAATAACGTTAGCGGCACCGTATAACTCTCTCATTTTCATAACCAGTTCAGAACCAATTTGACCTAATGCACCGGTAACCATAATTTTTTTCATGATAATTCCTCCAAAAAAATAAACTTTTTGGTTTCTCTCTATTCATAAAAAGCCCCGAATTTTTTATATAATGCCCAGTTCTTTACCAACCTTTTTATAAGTGGAGATGGCTTGGTCCAGCATTTCTTTTGTATGGGCTGCTGTTGGCATATTCCTTACACGTCCGGTTCCTCTTGGCACCGTTGGGAAGACGATTGATTTCGCATAAACACCTTCTTCGTTCAGTCTCTTACTGAACTTTTGAGTCTTGACTTCATCACCGATAATAACCGGTGTAATTGGTGTTTCGCTGTTGCCGATGTCGAAGCCGATATCTTTAAGACCTTGTTTCAAATAATCAGCGTTTTCCCATAGCTTTTCTTGAAGCTCTGTGCTGTTAGAAAGGATATCGATCGCTTCAATACATGCAGCGGCAGCGCCTGGTGTTAAAGAAGTAGAGAATAGGAATGGACGGCTTCTTACTTTAAGCCAATCAATTAAATCCTGTTTACCGGCAACGTATCCGCCGACAACGCCGATAGCTTTTGAAAGGGTGCCAATTTGAAAATCAACTTTATCTGATAAACCAAAATGTTTGACAGTGCCTGCGCCTTTGCCAAGTACGCCAGAGCCATGTGCATCATCAACATAAGTAATCAAATCAAATTCTTCAGCAATTTTCACGATTTCAGGAAGTTTTGCAATATCTCCATCCATAGAGAAGACGCCGTCCGTAATAACCATAACTTTGTTGTAAAGGCCGGACTCCGTAGCTTCTTTTGCTTTTGCTCTTAAGTCATCCATGTCAGAATGGTTGAAACGAATGATTTTAGCTTTGGAAAGACGGCATCCGTCAATTATCGAAGCATGGTTTAATTCATCAGATAAAATAGCATCGTTTTTGTCCATGACAGCAGAAATGGCAGCCATATTACAATTGAATCCTGATTGATACGCGATTGCTGCTTCAGTATGTTTAAATTTAGCCAGCTTCTCTTCAAGCTCAATATGGACTTTTAATGTACCGTTAATCGTTCTGACTGCGCCGGCGCCAACGCCATATGTTTTTGTTGCTTCATTGCAGGCTTCAATTAATCTTTTATCAGTAGCTAATCCTAAGTAGTTATTGGATGAAAGGTTAATGAGCTCTTTTCCGTTAATTTTAATAACAGGCCCGTTTGCGCTCTCAAGTGTATCTATTTCGTTATAAAGCCCTTTACCTTTTAAATCTTCCAAGTTTTCCTTTAAAAAATTTTCCAATACGTGACTAGACATGTTCATTACCTCCTTGATCTGCGTTTATTTTTCACCAAAAGCTTTTAAATGAACCTATAAGAAGTTTTTATCCTTCCAACAAATCCAAGTGTCCATGTTAGAAGAACAAATAGCGATAACTCAAAGCATTGGTTTATTTACTTTTAAGTTAACATATTTTTGTTGGTATGTACATATAGAGAGGACGAATAGCTGTTATATTTTATATTATATTCACTAATTGGGAAAAGTTTAATCAATTTTAAAAACATTTGTTTATATACAGGGGACACAATGGCTGATTTATTAATGCTGTTGAAAGCGTTGACAAATGTTCTTTTGAGGTAGACATTGAGGCTGGTGTAATGGATCCGTGAACCATTGAAGTGGCTCCAGTAATGTCAGGATCAATTGATATTATTGTTGAAGGTTGTAAACATCATCTTGAACAATTTGATTCCATCCGTTTTCAGGCGGATTGCAAACATACTTACATTAATTCAAGTGATGCTCCGGCCATTTTATTTTGTATGCTGGCATATCCCCGGGCTTAAGAATCTGTTCAATAAGCAGGCATACTATTTCCCGGGAATTTCTTCGTCGGAGGGCACGACACGCATTTATAGGGGCTTTTAAATGGGAGGTGGAAAAATATTGCTAACCATACAACGTTCGATCATAGCTCGATATAAGGGTGTCTTTATGAATAAATTATTTTTCAAAAAAACGTAAAAAATAACGTTTCGTTTCTATTCTAAAGTGGTATACAATAATTATAGCAACATAGAATATAACAATAATTGCTGTAGGCACCACCTGTAGCATAAAAGGAAGGAAAAGCCGCTCTATATGAAAGGGCGGCTTTTCACGTTTTTAACCAGCATAAAGATTAAAAGCTTTGTAAAAAAGATCTAAGGTTATATGTCAGCATTCTTTTCTGTTAAAATAAAAACAATCATTTTAAATAGGGGGCCGCATGATGGGTAAAAATATTAGTCATAAGGTTGGAAAAGGAATAACACCGGAAGCTTTTATTAGACAAATGGAGAAAAACCAGGATATTTTTCTGTCCAACTATAAAAATTTTTCAATGGACGAAAAGGATCTGACTCTTTTAAAAAATTTGTGTAACGATAAAGATATCCGTTGCGAGATTATTGCGGCTGATTGGTGCGGTGACGTTGCCCGTAATGTACCGGTGATTTTTCGTTTGATGGAAGTTGTGAATATTCCGGCAGAGGTTTTTATTTTGGAAGAGAATTTTGATTTAATAGATCAATTTTTAACATTAGGCGGCAGATCTGTACCGGTGGTATTATTCACAAATCGAAACGGCGATGTTCTTGCGCAGTGGGGACCCCGCCCAGCTTATATTCAAGAGCCGATGGTTGAATTTAAACATTTGCAGCTTGATCCAAACTCGGAGGAATATAAAAATAAAGTCAAAGATGTCTACACTGAAATTATGCGCCGTTATGGGGAAGGAACAGAACATCATCAGCTGATTATTGATGAAATTCGCGATATATTGGCTCAGATAAATTAACTCTAACTCGGGCAATGTATATACAGAAGACAGCAAGTAGGTGCAAAAATGAATTTTAATGTAATTGTTATTGGCGGCGGACCGGCTGGATTAATGGCTTCCGTTGCAGCCGCTGAAGAAGGGGCTGCGGTCCTTCTTGTTGATAAAGGGGACAAGCTGGGAAGGAAATTAGCCATATCCGGCGGCGGTCGATGCAATGTAACGAACCGCATGCCTGTGGATGAAATCATCAAGCATATCCCTGGCAATGGCAAGTTCTTATACAGCGCTTTTTCGGAGTTTAACAATGAAGATATTATCAGGTTTTTTGAGAAATTAGGGATTAAGCTAAAAGAAGAGGATCACGGCAGGATGTTCCCGGTTAATGACAGTGCTAAATCTGTTGTTCAAGCATTGTTGAATAAGGTGAAATCTCTAAATGTCGCTATTAAAGTTAATACTTCAGTTGAATCCGTCCTGTATGAGAATGGTGAGGTAAA
The DNA here is from genome assembly GCF_042665295.1 of Scopulibacillus cellulosilyticus. Lineage (NCBI taxonomy): Bacteria > Bacillati > Bacillota > Bacilli > Caryophanales > Sporolactobacillaceae > Scopulibacillus > Scopulibacillus cellulosilyticus. The sequence goes on along the minus strand of NZ_JBHTCO010000036.1, from coordinate 29,322 downwards.
AGGCATAAAATTAAAAAATAAAGAGAAAATATACGCTCCTAATGTGATTGTTGCAGTTGGCGGCAAGTCTGTTCCGTATACAGGGTCGACAGGTGACGGTTATGCCTGGGCGAAAGCGGCTGGACATACAATTACGGAATTATATCCGACTGAAGTGCCGCTGACATCTGATGAACCATTTATTAAACAGAGGACACTGCAAGGCTTGTCGCTTCGGGATGTAGCACTGACTGTCAGAAATCCAAAAGGCAAAGCAATTAAAACACATCGCTGGGATATGATTTTTACCCATTTTGGTTTATCAGGTCCGGCAGTACTCAGGTGCAGCCAGTTTGTTGTTAAGGCAATGAAAAAATATAATGCCCAATATATTAACATCACCGTTGATACAAAGCCTGATCAAAATGAAGAACAACTCTTTCAAGAATTAAATCATTTGGCAAAGGATGAACCTAAGAAAGCTGTGAAAAATGTTTGGAAAGGGATCGTTCCTGAAAGGTATTTATTATTCCTGCTTGACTATATCGGCCTATCTGAGGATAAAACATACCATGACTTAGCAAAAGAAAAAATTCGCGAAATGGCTAAAGCGTTAAAGGAATTTCCTATCAAGATAAACGGTACTCTACCGATTGAAAAGGCCTTTATAACTGGCGGGGGTGTATCCCTTAAGGAGATAAACCCGAAGGAAATGGCGTCTAAAAAAATGGAAGGGTTATATTTTTGCGGGGAAATTCTCGATATCCACGGTTATACAGGCGGATACAATATAACGGCAGCTTTTGTGACCGGGCATGCCGCTGGGAAAAGTGCGGCAGCGCGTATAATATACTCATAAAACGTATGATATGATGCGTCCTTTTCAAGTTGTTCGGAAAAGATAGACATATTCATATTCGTATTCCGATCGGGGGAAATCATCCGGTCGGCTATTTTTTTAAGAATGGGTAGAAAAGGGTTGATAAGAGCCCTTGCTTTTTGGCATGTTATACATACTTTATTAGAAGAGGTTTTTAAAATAATAGTGGCTTAACGTTTAAGGGGGTGTTCCCAGTCGTTTATTCTCATAACCCTAATCCATATGGACAACAGTTTCCACCCATGACGTACGGCGGTTTTCCATCACAAGGACGGCCTCCATTTCCATTTGCAGGGCAGGGGTCAATGTCACAATGGCCAATGTCGCAGGGCCCGATGTCTTTTTTTAAACAACAATCACCGTTTTATAATCAGCAATCATTTCCTTTTGGTCAATACTCGCCATTTTTTAATAAACAAACCGGCGGCTTTGGTTTCGGCAATCTGCCGACAACCTTTGGCCATGTTATGAATGGTATGAAAATACTAAAACAATTAGGCGGGATGACATCCTTTTTTTAAATAGGAGCAGCCAATAGCCTCAGTTATTAAAAAAATAATTGGACGATAAGTTTTTAATACCCCAGATTCCTTTATTAAAAGAATCTGGGGTTGGTTTTTATACTTTTAAGTATAAATTTGCAGCCCCAACCTTCTTCAAAGTTATCCACAGTTCACAGGGTCAGACCCCTTTTTATGTGGAAAAAGAAGGTTTTGATCTATACTGACGACGAATAAGATATAAGGACGACTCAAAGTTTGTGATTAAAGGGGAGGAGATTACAGTATGCCGCTTGATCCGCAAGTCCAAATGGTATTAGATCATTTATCTGCAATGGGAGGCCTATCCCTTACGAATTTGACCCCTGAAGAAGCCAGAAAAGGAATGGTTCTGGGCTCGCCTGATGAAAATGCTGAGCCTGTTAAGCTTGTTAAAGATCGAAATATTCCAGGGCCTGCAGGCAGTATTCCAATCCGTATCTATTATCCAATGAAAGAGCAAGATACTTATCCGGCATTAGTCTATTATCATGGCGGGGGATGGGTCATAGGTGACATTGATTCGCATGATAATATCTGCCGCTCGTTAACAAATCTGGCAGAATGTGTGACGATTTCAGTTGATTACAGGCTGGCGCCGGAGAATAAATTTCCTGCGGCTGTCGATGATGCCTATGCAGCTCTAAAATGGGTCTATGACAACCATATTGAATTGCAAATTGATCCAAAGAAAATAGCAGCAGGCGGTGACAGTGCCGGAGGAAACCTGACCGCTGTTGTTTCATACTTGGCAAAGGAAAGGAAAACGCCTGATCTTATTTATCAAGTGTTGTTTTATCCGGCAACAAACTTTCAAGCGGACACTGAATCGATAAGGGAAAATTCAGAAGGGTATTTTCTTACTTTCGAAGCAATGACATGGTTTAAAAATCATTATTTAAACAACCGGGAAGAAGAAAGCCATCCTCTTGCATCACCATTACTTAATGAAAATTTAAGCGGGTTGCCGCCGGCATTAGTCATTACTGCAGAATATGATCCGTTGCGCGATGAAGGGGAGCAGTATGCGGAAAAATTGAAAAGTGCTGGTGTTGAAGTTTCTTGTACGCGCTATCCCGGCGTTATACACGGGTTTATTAGTATGGCGGATGTGATTGATAAGGGGAAAGAAGCATTGATAGAAACAGGAGCAGCGTTAACAAAGGCATTTAATACAAAATAACAAACAGCCAAAAAGGCGGGGTTATAAAACCTCCCTTTTTGGCCGGAACAATTAAGATTACCTGTGAATTAAAGCTTCTTTTCAAATTTACTGTAACCCTTTGGACTTTCTCCTTTGTATTCGTAACCCATATTATGGTAAAAATGTTTAGAGTTTTATTGCTGGCAACGCAATCCAGCCGAATCTGGCTTTTCCCGGGAAATCGTATACCTTTTTCTGCCCAAGTCAGAATGTCTTTGCCAAGCTGTTTACCTGCATATTCACGATTAATAGCTAACCGGTGAAGATAAATGGATTTTTCATGTCCTGTATCGCCCCAAAGTTCTTTATCCCATTCGCTCGGTTGCTGCAGGAGCATACAGACACCGGCTGGACAATTGTTATGTTTAAATATAAACACATCGCCGTCTTTGATATGCTCAGCCATACCATGTACATCTTTACCTTCTAACAATTCGCTCCATTGATTAGATCCTGTAGAGCGCAGCCATGACGCTGTTTGAACCAATAGCGACATAATGTCTTCGGTATCTTCAGGTTTGGCTTGGGATGCGCAGATCCCCGGACAAACAGCTTTATTTGTAATCGTAAATGGTCTCATAACGGCCTCCTTTAAAGTATAAAAACCGCCCCAATAAAATTTGAGGCGATTCTGTGCGTTAAAAGATTATTTTGCGGCTTCAATTTTACGATATGCAGTAAGGTCAGTCGGTCCGACGTATTCATTCAATTTAAAGCCGTGTTTGATAGCTTCAGTAATATATGCTTTTGCTGTTTTTACAGCATCTTTTACGGAAGCTCCTTTAGCCAGTTCTGCCGTAACAGCGGCTGAATAAGAGCAGCCGGCGCCATGAATATAAGTCGTGTTAATTTTTTCTGATTCATAAATGTCAAAGTTCTCTCCATCATAAAGGAGGTCAATGGCTTTTTCATGTTCAAGCTTGCTGCCGCCTTTGATAAGAACGTACTTCGCTCCAAGGTCATGAATTTTTACAGCGGCTTCTTTCATTTGCTCAACTGTTGTAATCGGTGCCATTTGACTTAATTTAGCAGCTTCAAACAAGTTCGGTGTAACAACTGTTGCTTTTGGGACCAAAAGCTCACGCAAACTTGTTGTATTTTCCGGCTGGAGTTCTTCGTCAGCGCCTTTACACACCATCACGGGATCAATAACGACATTTTGTAACTGATTTTCTTCAATGGTCCTTGCCGCTAAATCAATAATTTCCGGGGAGCCGAGCATACCCGTTTTCACTGCATCGACACCGGCACCGACGACACTCGTATCCAGTTGGGCTTTTACTATATTCACATCAATCGGAAAAACGTTATGAGCCCAATGGTTATAGGGGTCCATAGCTACAATACTCGTTAGAGCAGACATGCCGTAAACACTGCGTTCCTGGAATGTTTTTAAATCAGCTTGAATACCGGCGCCGCCGCTTGAGTCAGATCCGGCAATTGTGAGAGCTTTGTTCATTGGCAAATATGTTCCTCCTTCATTAATTCAAAAATTTTAAAGATAAAAGATCGCAGTTAAATTATATCAATTTTATCATAATAAGAGGAGCTTAATCATTATTCATAAGTCTTGTTAAAAAACTCGCTGACGAATTTTAAGTCTTCCAGAAAGTAAGGGTACAGATTAGGCCTTCTTCTGACAGCTAAAGGATGATAAGAGACAGCGGTGTTCCAGCCGTTTGCGTCATACCATGCACCTCTAAGCTGTTTGACTTCTGCATCAGGGTTTCTAAAAAAGGATTGTACAGAAACATTTCCAAGACAAATAACGGCTTTTGGGCTGCCGTGTATGAGTTGCTGCTCCAAATGCCTTATACATATTTTTCTTGTCATAGGTTTATCATAGGCGCGTTTGGGTTTCCTTTTTAAAATATAAGTGACATAAATAAAGTTCAAATCAATACCTGCTTCTGCAAGGCCTCTTTGTAAAGTTTGCCTTGTTCCGCAAACATAAGGGTTCCCTTCCTTATCTTCCCGGGCACCGGGGTTGTCCAATACGATATAAATGGGGGCGGCAGGATTGCCTTCTCCCCAAACCATTCTCGAATCGTGCTTATAAAGTTCACATTCATGGCAATCTTTAACGTTGCAAGGGACCGGATCCTCTTCTAAAATTAAAGCTTCAAATTCAGTCATAAAAAGCATCCTTCCGGTTAATAGATAATAAAAAATAGTTTCTCCCTTCTTATAACAGCTTTATACTTTCGGAGATGGAGAGAAAATTGATTTGGGCATTTCAAACCAAGTTTGTTGAGATAAGCATGTTATTTTTGGTAATATCACGATAACAAAAGTAGAAATGGGGCTGATAGTGATGAGTCAAGAATTAGCGACATTTGCCGGCGGATGTTTTTGGTGTATGGTCAAACCATTTGATGAGCTTCCAGGAATCATTAACGTTGTTTCGGGATATACAGGGGGTCACGTTGAAAATCCAACCTATGAACAAGTAACAGCCGGGACGACAGGTCATGTTGAAGCCGTTCAAATAACATTTGACCCTGAAATCTTTCCTTATGAAAAGTTATTAAATATATACTGGCGTCAGATAGACCCTACTGACTCTGGCGGTCAGTTTCATGATCGGGGCTCATCTTATCAAACAGCAATTTTTTATCATAATGAAAAGCAAAAACAGCTTGCTGAAGCTTCAAAGCAAAAAATTGAAAACAGCGGACGTTTTCATGAGCCGATTGCTGTTAAAATTTTGCCGGCAGTAACTTTTTATCCCGCTGAAGATTATCATCAGGATTACTATAAGAAAAATCCGTTCCATTATAAGCATTACTATCAAGGTTCCGGACGTAAAGGCTTTATTGAAAAAAACTGGGGGATTGAAAAAAATGATGAAGAGTTAAAAGAAAGGCTTACGGATATTCAATATCAAGTCACCCAGAAAAATGCGACAGAAAGACCGTTTGAAAATGAATTTTGGAATAATAAAGAAGAAGGCATTTATGTTGATATCGTTTCAGGTGAACCTCTTTTCAGTTCACTGGACCAATTCGATGCCGGCTGCGGCTGGCCGAGTTTCTCGAAACCATTACAATCTTATCATATCGAGGAGAAAGAGGATTTAAGCCATTTTATGATAAGGACTGAAGTCAGGAGTAAATTTGGTGATTCCCATTTAGGTCATGTGTTCAATGATGGGCCGGAGCCGACGGGTTTAAGGTATTGCATTAACTCTGCCGCGTTGCGGTTCATACCAAAAGAAGATCTGGAAAAGGAAGGCTATGCGGAATATAAGCATTTATTTGATTAAGTCAAAAGAGCTGCCGGTAACTGGCAGCTCTACGTTTTTACGAAAATAACTGTTTACTTTCTTAGTTTAAAACTTAAAGGCAATACGATAAAGGTAATTAAGATTAGACCATAAATCAGTAATATCATTATTTTGCTCGTTTCCCAAGTTGTTAAGATGATTCTTGTATTTGTTAAGACAATGATACCGCCGACAAATACCCCTAATAATTGTGTCGGAAGCACTCTAACCAGCCAGGCTGCAAGCGGTGCGGCCAGCAGCCCTCCGGCCATTAAGATAAATACCCATGACCAGTTAATATGCTCCGAACCAATGGATAATAAAAATCCAGCTGATGAAGCTATTGTAACGATGAATTCACTCGAATCGACAGAACCAATGACTTTTCTTGGGGACATATTCGGTTGTGTTAAAAGGAAGGGCGTTGCAATCGTTCCCCAGCCGCCCCCGCCGATTGAATCAACAAATCCCGCGACCAAACCCAAGGGCAATAATTTTTTATTTGATAATTTCGTTTTTACAGAGAGCAAATTGACATTTAAAAAATACTTTAAGATGATATATATTCCAAGAACGACTAATAGGATTGAAATATAGGGTTTAATTAAATCACCCGGCAAGCGGCTTAAAAAGCAAGCACCTGTAAATGCCCCAAGCGCTCCAGGTATAATCAATCTGAATACCAACTTTTTATCGACATTTCCCAGCTTTAAATGGGACAGGCCAGAAACGCCTGTCGTCACTATTTCTGCAATGTGAACCGATGAAGAAGCAATGGCCGGCGCTACCCCATACGTTAACAATAGCGAAGTCGAAGTTGAACCGTAAGCCATACCCAAGGAACCATCAATAAGTTGGGCAAAGAAACCGACAAATAAGAAAACGAATAGTTTATTCAATTCAACCACTCCCCAAATGATCACTGTTTCATATATATGAGCGGCTGATAAGGGTTATCCAACTATTAATAAAAAAGATAGAAAAAACCCTTCTATAGAAAGAAGGGTTTATTTTTTAAATCTATACGGGACAGTTGCCATCACAATATTTTTTGTCCGGACGAGGTAAGCTCTGATTAATAGTCCCGATTGGTTATGAAGGAAACTTTGCCACCATTTTTTCGTATAAAATTGGGGCATGACAACGGTTATTGTGGCTTCTTTTTGATCTGTTTTATATTTAACCGTGTCAATGAATTTACTCAATGGCGTTAATACACTTCTATAAAGCGAATGAAGTGTCACCAGTCTGACTTCTGTTTGCCATTCCTTCCATTGTTTTTCCATACGTTCTATGTCTTCAGGACTAAATCCTACATATACGGCAATCACGTGATCAGACAGAGACTTTGCATATACCAATGACTGTTCAACGACTTTTGTAATACCTGCGACAGGTACAATAACCACATTATCTTTTACCTTAATATCCTTTAAGTGATGTGACAAATCCACCCTTAATTGATCGCCGACAGCCAGATAATGTTTGTGAATTTTATGGAAGATAAATACAACTAACGGAATAAAGACAAGAACCAGCCACACTTTTTCAAATTTCGTGATGAAGAAAATGATGACTATCGTATAGCATATTAAAGCGCCGACAAGGTTAGCTATCAATTTTGGCACCCAGCCCTTAGGTCTTGTTCGAATCCATTTCACAATCATTCCGGTTTGAGATAATGAAAATGGGACAAAAACCCCAACGCCGTATAAAGGAATTAAATTGTCCGTATTTCCTTCAAAGGCAATAATAAGAAGAATTGATAAAAAACCTAAAGTGATGATGCCATTAGAATAGCCAAGTCTGTCACCCCTCACGGTAAAAGGCCTAGGCATATATTTATCTCTTGCAAGGTTATAGGCGAGCAAAGGAAATGCTGAGAAACCTGTATTAGCTGCTAATACTAAAATAAGGGCTGTTGTAGCCTGGATAAAATAGTAAAAAATATTCCGGCCAAAGACTGACGTGCTAAGGTTCGACAATACAGTTTGCTTTGCAGAAGGAGCAATACCGTACCAATAGGCTAAAAAGACAATGCCGGCAAAAAGAAACCCTAAAATACAACCCATCATAGCAAGGGTCGTTGCAGCATTTTTTGGTGCCGGATTTTTGAAATTTGGTATCGCGTTTGAAATAGCTTCAACACCGGTTAATGCTGAACAGCCTGACGAGAATGCCTTTAATAATAGAAATAAACTGACTCCTGCTACAGGTGTTCCTATGGCTGTATGAGCATTTGCCGGAACATGGCCGGTTAACACATGGTAGATACCAAAGATAATCAAGATGACCATAGCGAAAATAAATAAATAGACAGGATACGCTAATATAGTTGCGGATTCGGTTAATCCTCTTAAATTTAAAATAGTGATGATGATAACAATCAATACAGCAATAAGTACGCTGTAAGGATGCAAAGCAGGGACGGCGGAAGTAACGGCATCCGTACCTGATGAAACACTAACTGCTACTGTTAAAATATAATCGACTAATAAAGAACCGCCGGCAACAAGCCCAAAGTTCTCCCCCAAATTCTCCTTTGCCACCATGTATGCGCCTCCGCCATGCGGATAAGCAAAGATGATTTGGCGATATGACAGAATAAGAGCGGCTAACAGGATAAGAACGCCGATTGCAATTGGAAGGGAATACCAAAAGGCAAGGGCGCTTACCGCTGCCAATCCGATAAGAATTTGTTCCGGGCCGTAAGCGACAGAAGACAAGGCGTCTGACGAAAGAATGGCCAAGGCTTTTAATTTATTAAGCTTTTGTTCCTGCGCTTCATTTGATTTAAGCGGCCTGCCTATAAGGAGCCTTTTTACTTTACTAACCATTGATAAAACCTTCCTTAGCAGTTTATTTTCAAGTGAAAACATTTTGTTAAATAAGATTTTTAAATATGCTGCTCTTTGATCAGGGGTAATCCATCGTGCCTTTTTGTTACATTAGGAAAATATAAATTGGCAGCAAAGCTGCAACATGAAAAAGCTTCTTTGTAGCTTTGCGACGAGAAGTGGAACAACCTCTTCGAATAAGCTTCGGCGAAGGAGCATCTCGATTCAGGAACCAATTTTAAGTTCCAAGTATAAGTGCAACAAAGCGAGACTGCGAACGCAGTGAGTTAACGAGACTTGTGCTCTGGAGTACTAAGCCTCTGTCTACGCCTTTTAAGGCTTGCCAATCGGCAAGTTTTCTTTATTAGCATCCCCTTCTTTTTGCCATAAATGTAGGTTTGTCAATAAAAGAACACACCAAAAAACCGCAGAGGCAAGTGACTCTGCGGATATTTTAACCGTGCAAAGTTACCACTATCCTCTCTTCAAACGCTTACGAGGTTAGCTGACGGATTCGGGCGTGCAGAGTCGCCCTACTTTTCCGGAGACGGATATTAATCCGGAAAAGATTCACCCCATGCGGCATAGTGCCGCGGTTGGTTCCCCCGTTTCATAAAATGAACTCAGCGATTAAGATTTTGGAAACTATTTTTATATTAAGAATGAGAATATATTACTCCCGCTATTTTTTGTTGTAAAGAGATGAAATTCAAGAAAATACAACTGTTAAGGATGATTAATGCGCTTTCATCGGTGGTTTCCTCCGAATTTTATTAATTATGTTTATTTTACTATCAACGATACGGATTTAAATTAATTAAAATCCAATAAAGATATTTATAAAGTTTGCTTTATCAGCCCTCATTCTGTAAAATTAAAAACTGTGTGTCGAACATATAACGAAATTTGTATTTAAGTGGAAATGATGTTGATAATTCTGATTATTTATTTTAAATAAAAAAAGTAAATATCTGAATGAATCAAGGTAAAACTTGGGAGAGTAAGAGTAAAGGTGTTTTAACTGTACATAGACTTTCTCAAGTTTGAACAAACGGGGGAGGAATCGTGACAAAATGTTTATCAAAATTTGAGGATTTTTTGAACATGTGAATGATAAGGCTCAAAAACACCAATAATTTGGTATGATAAATACTGCTCACAGGCCTTAACGAATGAAAAAACAAAAGTTTTTTCAATTAATTCTTTTAGATGTTAAGGTCCCAAGGTTCGAAAACAACAAGGGTTATCTGCAGAGCAGAAAGGAGGAAAGGGCAGGAGCTATGAAAAAACTCGGTTTGAAATCATTTGCAGCTCTTACGCTATTATTAGTTTCTTTAACTGGTTGTGCTGCGGACAATCAAAATGTCCTTGATCCGCAAGGTCCCGTTGCCCGTACACAGTTTCACCTCATCGTTTGGTCATTTATCTTAATGGCCTTGGTTGTTTTAGGCGTATTCATCATTTTCATCGTTGTTCTTGTTAAAAATGGTAAAAAGAACAATCCAAATTATGATCCGGAAGATGATGGAAACGTTAAGCTCGAAGTCACTTGGACTGTTATACCAATTATTATCGTTATTCTATTAGCTATTCCAACTGTTAAAAGCACATATGACTTGGAAAAGCCGCCAAAAACAGCTGAAGCTAAGACACCGATGACAATTGTTGTAACATCAGCTGATTGGAAATGGGTATTCAGATATCCAGAGCAAAATATCGAAACTGTTAACTATGTTGCTATACCGTCAGATCGCCCAATCAAATTTCAATTACAAGCTAAAGGGGCTATGAACTCATTTTGGGTACCATCCCTTGGAGGTCAGGCCTATACGATGCCTAATATGAAAATGAGCTTGTGGCTTCAAGCGGATCACCCGGGCGACTATTTAGGAAGAGGCGCGAACTTCACTGGTAAAGGCTTTGCGCATATGCAATTCCATGTGTTAGCTAAGTCAGACAGTGACTTTAATAAATGGGTTCAACATGTTAAAAGTACAGCACCGCCAATCACCCAGAAAAAATATGATGAAATTATGAAACCTGGTACTGTTGGCCGTATGACTTTCTCATCAACACCTAAAGATGATCGTGCTGATATAGATATGTCGTCAGGAGATATGTCAGGAATGGATATGGGAGGCATGCATCATGGACAGCATTAAGCACTTCCTTGGCAGTTTCTTTGTCACCGGTGAGCCAATGATCTATATGGCTGATGTTGCGATTGTTTTGGTATCCATAGCGATCATCTTCGTGCTCACTTACTTTAAGAAGTGGAAATGGTTATGGAAAGAATGGTTAACGACAGTTGACGCAAAAAAAATTGGTATTATGTATATCATTGCCGCCTTACTTATGTTATTCAGGGGTGGCGTTGATGCGCTGTTAATGCGTTCGCAATTGGCTTTGCCAAACTTGCACTTACTGGACTCACAGCACTATAATGAAATTTTCACAACGCATGGTACGATCATGATCTTGTTCATGGCTATGCCGTTCATTATTGGTTTGTTTAATATTGCTGTGCCGTTACAAATCGGGACCCGCGACGTTGCGTTCCCATTTCTGAATGCGATTAGTTTTTGGCTCTTCTTTATAGGGGCTATGCTTTTGAACATATCCTTTGTCATTGGCGGTTCGCCGGACGCAGGATGGACGAGTTATACTCCTTTAGCAGGCAAAGAACTCGACCCTGGTGTAGGGGAAAACTTTTACTTGCTTTCTCTGCAAATTACAGGTATCGGTACGCTTGCCACTGGCGTAAACTTCTTTACAACAATTATTAAAATGAGAGCACCAGGTATGACGTTAATGAAAATGCCAATGTTTACTTGGTCAGTTCTTATTACTTCCGTTATCATCATGTTTGCGTTCCCGGTTCTGACTGTGGACCTTGCGATGTTAACAATTGACCGTTTGTTTGATGCACACTTCTTTACTACAACGGCTGGCGGTCAGCCGATGCAGTGGGCGAACTTGTTCTGGATTTGGGGTCACCCTGAAGTGTATATCGTTATTTTGCCGGCGTTCGGCGTGTTCTCGGAGGTTATCTCAACCTTCTCTCACAAAAAGCTGTTTGGATATCATGCGATGGTATTTTCAATGATTGCCATCAGTGTACTTAGCTTTATTACGTGGGTTCACCACTTCTTTACAATGGGAGCCAGCGCGGGGGTTAACTCGTTCTTCTCGCTGTCAACCATGCTTATCGCAATTCCGACAGGTGTTAAAATATTTAACTGGTTGTTTACCCTTAATAAAGGTAAGCTTGAATTCAGTACAGCGATGTTATGGTCGCTTGCTTTTATACCAAACTTCCTGATCGGCGGTTTGACAGGGGTTATGCTTGCAGTAGCGCCTGCTGACTATCAATATCATAATAGTGATTTCTTAGTTTCTCACTTCCACTATGTATTAATTGGCGGTACAGTATTTGCTGCTTTCGCCGGATTAACTTATTGGTGGCCTAAGATGTTTGGTCACATTCTTAATGAAAGACTTGGTAAATGGGCATTTTGGATCTTTATGATCAGCTTCAATGTCTGCTTCTTGCCAATGTATCTGGTCGGCCTATTAGGTATGACCCGTCGTATGTACACTTATCCGGCAGGCTTAGGCTGGACTGGTCTGAACTTTGTAGAGACAATCGGGGCCTTTGGAATGGGTCTTGGATTTATTGTCATGGTTTACAATATCTATTGGAGTGCCCGTTACGGTGAAAGAGATACAACTGGAGATCCATGGGATGGCCGTACATTAGAGTGGGCTACAACTTCTCCGGCTCCAGAGTATAACTTTGCGCACATTCCAACAATACAGCAAGTAGATGATTTCTACTATATGAAAAAAGAAGGCCGCGATAAAGAAATGCATAAAGCGCCTTATAAACCAATTCATATGCCGAATAATTCAGGCGTTCCGATTATTATGGGAGTATTCTTCTTTATTTCGGGATTTGGTTTAGTCTTTGATTGGATATGGATGGGAATTGTCGGTGCTTTAGGTATATTAGCTTGTATGCTGTACAGATCCTTTGAAACACATGATCATCATCATATACCAGTAGATGAAATTGAACGCACTGAACGTGAAGCAGGGAGGTTTTCATAATGGCTGCAACAACAACTAATCACGATACTAAGCCTTATGAACCGTTGGAATACTCAACGGAAGAAGGCAGCCTCCGGATATTTGGATTTTGGCTTTTCTTAGCAGCGGATATGGTGTTGTTCTCCTGCCTGTTTGCTACGTATTTAATGTATATTCACCATACGGCAGGAGGGCCATCCTCCAAAGAACTCTATGAAGTTAAAGATTTTATGATTGAAACAGTTGACTTATTGGTCAGCAGTTTCACCTGTGGATTAGCAACACTTGAAATGAGACGCGGTAATAATAAAGCGACTATTGCTTGGCTGATTGTGACATTGATTCTTGGTCTCGTCTTTATCGGTTTTGAAGCCAAAGAATTTACAGGTATGGTCCAAGAAGGAGCAACAATACAAACAAGTGCCTTCCTTACATCATTTTTTATCTTAGTAGGAACGCACGGTTGTCACGTAAGCGTAGGTATCTTATGGATGCTATGTATTATCGCCCAATTAGCAAAGCGCGGAATCAACGAACATACATCAAGAAAGGTTTTCATCGTCGGGTTGTATTGGCACTTCCTTGATGTTATTTGGATCTTCCTGTTTACCGCAGTTTATCTAGTAGGGTTGGTGTTATAAATTATGTCTAATGAACATACGCATTTTCATGCTGAGCATACAGGGTTTCCTTGGAAACATATCATTGGTTTAGTTATCTCACTAATATTAACATTTGCTGCGCTATGGATTGTAACATCAAATGCATTTTCTGTACCTTTTATCATCACAGCGATCGTTATCCTGGCTGTCATTCAAGCGCTTGTTCAGTTATTTATGTTTATGCATATCACTGAAGGCAGTAAGACATGGCAACTTACAGCGATTATTTTTGGCGCTTTCATCGCGTTCTGTGTCGTTGCAGGTACAATTTGGATTATGCTGTTTGCAGTCTAGTTTAATAAAGGGAAAAAACAGGGTGTATGGTGCACCCTGTTTTTTCGTTTAATAAGTTAATGGTTTTCCTAATGATTTCCCCTCGCTGTTAAATTCAGTCTGGGGATTTTTTTATTTTGTTTAGCTGGTAATTGATTATTTATAAATTATAATGATTGAATTTGATTGTTACTGATTGAAATTGAAAGGGTTATCATATATAATAAACCTATAAATGAGGTGATTTATTGTTAACACCAGAAAGACAACAATTAATATTAAAGTTTATTAAAGAAAATAAAATAGCAACTATCCATCAGCTTGTTAAGGAGACTGACAGCTCAGAGTCAACCATCCGCAGGGACCTTATTCAATTGGAAAAGGAAAATAAATTGGTTAGGTTTCACGGCGGCGCTCAGATGATCAAGTCAAAATCAGAAGAAACCTCGATCAGTGAGCGCTTGACAGCAAATTTTTCTGAAAAGAAGGCGATTGCCGGAAAAGCGGCTGAATATGTAGAGAAAGGCGATTGTATTTTTCTTGATGCAGGTACAACCACTTTTCATATGATTGAGTTTTTGCGGAAGGATACGATCGTTGTGACTAATGGATTGTCGCTTGTCAATGAATGTTTAGACAGAGGCATAGAAACCTATGTCGTCGGCGGCAGGGTTAAATCTAAGACAAAAGCATTTATTGGAAAAGGTGCTTTAGAAGGAATAAGCGCTTACCGCTTCGATAAAAGCTTTATTGGTATAAACGGTATTCATTTAAATTTCGGTTACACGACTCCGGACCCTGAAGAAGCGATGATAAAGAAAGCAGCTATGGATCTTTCAAACAAAGCTTATGTGCTTGCGGATCGGACGAAATTTAATCAAGTCTCTTTCAGTTTCGTTCACGACTTAAATAAAGCATCAATCATTACGGATAGTTTGGGCGATCATGAAGAAATTAATCAATATAATCAAATAACGACAGTAGAAACGGTGAAATCATGATATACACTTGTACACTTAATCCATCTTTAGATTACTTTTCAGAAGTTAATAATTTTCAAATAGGACAATTAAATAGAATGGACACGGATAAGAAAATGCCTGGCGGAAAAGGTATTAACGTTTCCCGGGTGCTGCGCCGCCTCGGCACGTCATCAGTAGCTTTAGGATTTATCGGGGGGTTTACTGGAGACTTTATACGCCGCCAGTTGGTCAGTGAAAATATTGATACAGATTTTGTTGAAGTTGATGGCGACACAAGAATAAACGTTAAGGTCAAAAGCCGTGAAGAAACAGAAATTAATGGTCCATCGCCGGAAATTAACAGCGACCAGGAAGATGAACTGTTATTAAAACTTCACCGGTTAAATGATGATGATATTCTCGTTCTTTCAGGCAGCATCCCGAGCTCTTTATCTGCAAATATTTATAAAGAAATGATGCTTAAATTAAAAGATAAAAATGTAAAGGTTGTTGTTGATACGAGCGGACAAGCCCTTAAGGAGGCACTGGCGGCACAGCCGTTTCTTATAAAGCCAAATCAAAGTGAGCTTGGAGAACTTTTTAATAAAGAGATTTCAACAATTGATGAAGTCATAGTATATGCACAAAAATTAATTGATGAAGGCGCTATGAATGTCATTGTATCAATGGGAGCCAATGGCAGTTTATTTGTTAATCGTGAAATGGCTGTTCATGCGGAAGTGCCTCAAGGAGAAGTGAAAAATTCAGTCGGTGCAGGAGATTCATTAGTTGGCGGATTCCTTTCTGAGTATTTACGGAGCGGCAACTTTATTGAGGCATTTCGATATGGAACAGCGTCTGGCAGTGCCACAGCTTTTTCAATAGATTTGTGTACCAAAGCAACTGTTGAAGAACTTTTACCTAAGATTCAAATCCATCATATAGAAAGGCAGGGGGGAAACCGGTGAAAATTACTGATTTATTAACAAAAGAGACGATTCTTTTAAATTTAGAAGCTGGAACAAAAGATAAGGCTCTGGATGAATTAGCAAGTAAGTTAAGTAAGGCTGGGAAGTTAAATGACTTTGGAACTTTCAGGAAGGCTATTGATCAAAGGGAGAAAGAGAGTACAACAGGTATAGGAGAAGGTATAGCTATTCCTCATGCCAAGACAAGCGCGGTCAAAACACCGGCCATAGCTTTTGCCCGATCAGAGCAAGGCGTTGATTATAATTCCCTTGACGGCCAGCCGGCGCATTTATTTTTTATGATTGCCGCCAGTGAAGGCGCTGATAACGCCCATTTAGAAACACTTTCACAATTATCGACTTATTTGTTAAAAAAAGAGTTTCGGGAAAAACTAATGAAGGCAGAAACAGCAGAAGAAATCGTTAACCTTTTTGAAAACCAGGATGATGACCAAGAAGATGCTCAGTCTTCAGATCAAAAAGAGTCTGGGAAAAAAGAAAAGATCCTTGCTGTAACCGGTTGCCCGACAGGCATAGCCCATACTTATATGGCTGCTGACTCGCTGAAAGAAAAAGCGAAGGAAATGGGCTATAACATAAAGGTTCAGACAAATGGTTCAACAGGCATAAAGAATCGCCTTACTGAAGAAGAGATTGCTGAAGCTGCCGGTATTATCGTTGCTGCGGATACGAAAGTCGATATGGATCCTTTTATAGGAAAACCTGTTGTTGAAGTTCCTGTAGCAGAAGCATTACGTGATCCCGAATCGCTTATTTCCCGGGTTATAAATGGCGAGGCTGCAATCTATAACGGGAATAAGAGCAGTTACCAACAGGCAATTAAAGAAGGTAAGGAAGAAAAGAAATCAAAACAGCCTGCCTTTTATAAGCATTTAATGAATGGTGTATCTTATATGCTGCCGTTTGTTGTTGGCGGAGGGATTATCATCGCTCTTTCGTTATTATTTGGCATTCATGCGGCTGAGAAAGGTTCACCGGATTATAATCCGATTGCCTATGCGCTTAATTTGATTGGTTCGGCTCACGCTATGGCGTTAATGGTTCCGATTCTTGCTGGATATATTGCTTATAGTATTGCTGACCGGCCTGGTTTCGCTCCGGGCGCTGTCGGAGGGTTTTTAGCTTCAACAGGACAGGCGGGTTTCCTGGGAGGATTAATTGCCGGATTTCTGGCCGGATATCTCGTTCTTTTAATTAAACGTATCTTCAGCCGTCTGCCGGAATCGTTAGAAGGGTTAAAGCCTGTATTAATCTTTCCTTTCTTTGGCATTCTAATTACAGGTCTGATAATGGTTTTTGTAATTGATCCGCCAGTAAAGTTTATAATGGATACGCTGACACACTGGTTAGGTTCAATGGGTACAACAAATAAAGTGTTATTAGGCATTATTCTTGCGGGTATGATGGCCATTGATATGGGCGGACCGTTTAATAAAGCGGCTTACACTTTTGGCATTGCCATGATTGGTGCGCATGATTATGCTCCTCAAGCTGCTATTTTAGCAGGCGGTATGGTACCGCCGCTTGGATTAGCATTAGCAACAACATTATTTAAGAAGAAATTTACGAAGTCTGAAAGAAACGCAGGTAAAACGGCTTATGCTTTAGGTGCTTGTTTTATTACGGAAGGCGCTATACCATTTGCGGCTGCTGACCCGGGTCGAGTTATTCCGTCTTGTGTGATTGGTTCGGCTGTGGCAGGCGGCTTGGCGATGTTTTTCAACATTGGGCTGCGCGCTCCGCACGGCGGAATATTCGTCATACCATTTGTTGACGGAAGTCCTTGGCTGTACATTTTATCTATTATTATAGGTACCGTCATAACTGCGCTGATCGTTGGTGTCTTGAAAAAACCGGTGAAATAACAGTTGGTTAAAATTACATGTTCGACAAAATTCGTTGAATAGGGCCATCTTAGTTTAAAAACATTTAAATAATTGATATAATGAATAAATGGACAGTGGTCTGTACCGGTATGTTCATACATTTTACCCTTAAAATAGACTGAAAAGTAAAGGAGTTAATTATTATGGCAGAAAAAACATTTACTGTAACAAGTGACTCTGGTATTCATGCAAGACCGGCAACAACTTTAGTTAACAAAGCCAGCCAATTTGGTTCAGACATAACAATAGAATACAACGGTAAACAAGCTAATTTAAAATCTATCATGGGTGTTATGGCCATGGGCATTCAAAAAGGCGCTGAAGTTAAAATTACAGCTGAAGGTTCTGACGCGGACGAAGCTATTCAAGCTATTGAGGAAGTTTTTAAATCTGAGGGGCTTGGAGAATAATGTCAGAAAAGATAAAAGGAATAGCGGCTTCCTCTGGCATCGCTATCGGTAAAGCATTTATTTTAAAAGATCCTGAGCTTAAAATAGAAATTAAAAAGATAACGGATACAAAGCAGGAAATCGGCCGTTTCCAATCAGCTGTCGATCAATCCAAGGTTGAACTGGAAGCGATTAAAGTGAAAGCGGATGCGGAGCTTGGAAAAGATAAAGCAGAAATATTTGCTGCGCATCTGCTTGTTTTAAGCGATCCGGAACTAATAGGTGCCGTCACACAAAAGATTGAAAATGAACAAATTTGCGCCGAAGCAGCTATGGATGATGTCTCATCTATGTACATTTCTATGTTTGAGAACATGGATAATGAATATATGAAGGAAAGAGCAGCGGATATCCGTGATGTTTCAAAACGTGTAATCAGCCATTTGCTTGGCGTTCAATTTTCAAACCCGGCGAGTATTACTGAAGAAGTAGTCATTGTCGCTCATGACTTGACCCCATCAGATACAGCTCAATTGAACAAACAGTTTGTTAAAGGATTTGTAACCGATATCGGCGGACGGACATCCCATTCAGCGATTATGTCACGCTCTATGGAAATTCCTGCTGTTGTAGGAACAAAGGCGGTAACGGAAAAAGCTGAATCCGGCATGCAAATCATCATCGACGGTTTATCAGGTGAGATCATTCTTAATCCAAGCGTTGAGGAAATCAGCGCTTATCAACAAAAACAAGCAAACTATGAAGAGAAAAAAGAAGAATGGAAGAAGCTTGTTAATGAAAAAACAATGACCAAGGACAACCAGCATGTTGAACTTGCCGCAAACATTGGCAACCCGGATGACATAGACGGCGTTCTTAATAACGGCGGTGAAGGTGTCGGTTTATACCGTACGGAATTTCTTTATATGGGACGCGATAACTTCCCTACAGAAGATGAGCAGTTTGAAGCTTATAAAAAGGTTTTAGAAAAAATGGAAGGAAAGCCGGTCGTCATCAGAACCTTGGATATCGGCGGCGACAAAGAGCTTCCATATTTGGACTTGCCAAAAGAGCTTAATCCATTTTTAGGATTCAGAGCGATTCGCCTTTGTCTTGAAAGACAGGATATCTTCAGAACGCAGTTACGTGCGCTTCTAAGAGCCAGTGCGTACGGAAACTTAAAAATTATGTTTCCGATGATAGCGACACTGGATGAGTTCCGGCAGGCAAAGTCGATACTTAATGAAGAAAAAGAACAGCTTGTCGGGCAAGGCGTCGGAGTATCTGATCAAATCGAAGTTGGCATGATGGTTGAAATCCCATCAACTGCTGTTATGGCGGACCGATTTGCTAAGGAAGTAGATTTCTTCAGCATCGGTACGAACGATTTAATTCAATATACGATGGCAGCAGACCGGATGAATCAGCACGTATCCTATTTATATCAACCTTATAATCCGGCTATCCTCCGCCTGGTTAACATGGTGATTCAAGCTGCCCATAAAGAAGGCAAATGGGTTGGCATGTGCGGGGAAATGGCTGGAGACGAAATAGCTATACCGATTCTGCTAGGTCTCGGACTTGACGAATTCAGTATGAGCGCAACCTCTATTTTGCCTGCAAGAAGCCAAATAGCAAAGCTGTCAAAAGAAGAGCTTGCGGGACATATCGATGAAATCCTGGCAATGGATACAGTCGATGAAGTCATCGGCTTTGTCAGGGGTCTGACCCCAAAAACCTGTGGATAATGTGGATAAGGTAAGATCATATGATTTATATTCATTTTATTTTAATGATATGATAAGTAGAGGGTCAGTTAATGATCCTCTATTTTTTACATAGACAAAGGGAGGCAAACTTGATTGGTTAAACAAATATCTGAATTCCGTAAAACTTCTTATAATATTGATCCAATATTTTTAAAGCGGTGGTCACCAAGGTCTTTTCAGGAAAAGGAAGTACCTGAAGATGTATTAATGAGCCTGTTTGAGGCTGCACGTTGGGCGCCGTCTGCCAGCAATGAACAGCCATGGCGGTTTGTTGTGGCAAGAACTAAAGAAGAACGCGAGAAATTTTTTCCGTTTATTATGGAAGTGAACAGGCTTTGGTGCGAAAAAGCGCCTGTTCTAGCCGTGATTCTTTCTAAGCAGGCCAATTCCAAAAATGAATTTAACCGTACACATGCTTTTGATACCGGTGCTGCTTGGGGGTATTTAGCCCTTGAAGCTGCGAATAAAGGGCTTATTACTCATGCTATGGGCGGATTTTATAAGGATAAGGCCAGGGAGATTCTAAGTGTCCCGGAGGAGTATGATATTCATGCGGTCGTAGCAATTGGCTACCAAGGTAACAAGGAAGATTTGCCGGAAAAATTTCATGAAAGGGAAAAACCATCCGATCGGCATGAAGTCAAAGATTTTATATTTGCAGGGTCTTTTGGCAAAAAAGCCGATAAATAAAAAGCTGTCATATAGAATGCTAATATAGCGATAATCATTTAGGAGCAAAAGCAAAACAGCCAAGCCTTTATTAAAAGGCTTGGCTGTTTTTAAACTTATTTCGCAAGGACTTGCTCAAATACCTTTTTAACTTTTGGACTGACGTAATGACTGCCTCTTTTATCTTGGACATTTTCAATCATCATATTAACTAACAGTTTCGGATGATTGGTATTAACTGCAACAAACCAACCAATTTCCCGGCCTTTTTCACCTTGTTTTAATTTATATTCAGCTGTTCCGGTTTTACCTGCCAAAGGAATACCGTTTATTTGTGCATCATGGGCGGTACCATGAGGACTGTCGACGACTTGGGTAAGGTCGTTAAGAATTGTTTTAGCTGTTTTCGGTGACATGACATTTTCTTTCCAATAAGCCGGTCCGTTATTATCGTTTGTTTTGATTAAATGAGGTTCGACAATATTTCCTTCATTCACAAAGGCTGTATATGTTAAAGCAAGGTGAACAGGGTTTGTTAAAACTTGGCCTTGCCCATATCCCGAATTTGCTAAGAGCAAATCACTGTCAATTGAACCGCTATTTGAGATTTGAGATTTTTCCATTGGGTATTGAACCGGCAAGGAATCACCAAATCCAAACTTTTTAGCGCCTTTTGCAAAAGCGTCCGGGCCAATTTTTAATGCCGTCTGGGCAAAATAAATGTTATCGGATCGGACAAGGGCGTCTCTGAGCTGAACATTATTTAAAGAGTCCAAACGGGTAACATAATAATTTCCCCATGATGAATCTTTTTGCCATTTTCGTCCGTTAATTTTAAAGGTCTCCTCAGGCGTGATGGCTCCGTTATCCAATGCTATCGCAGCCGTTATCGGTTTAAATGATGAACCCGGGGCGTATGCGTCTGCAAACCGGCTGAGCAAAGGATTGTCAGGATTTTTGCTTAAGGCTTGGTATTGTTTATCAGACATACCGCGAATAAAATCATTTGGGTCAAAGGATGGTGTGCTGACAACTCCTAAAATATCACCGTTTTCAGGATTAAGCGCTACAGCTGTTCCGACATTGCCTTTCAGTTGCTGGTACAGCGCTTCTTGAACTTTGCTGTCAATTGTTAGAGTGACATTTTTCCCGTTAACCGGCTTTTGTTCAGCAATTGTATGGGTTTTTTCGCCATGGGCATTCTCGATATAAATAATGCCGCCGTCTTTACCCTTAAGTTTGTCTTCCAGAGATGCTTCAAGACCTTTTTTTCCAATGATTGAATTTGCGTTATAACCTTTGTCTTTATATTTCTTAAGAAGTTCTGCTGTCATTGGTCCCGCGTAGCCGGTCAGATGGGCACAAGCTTTTCCGCATGGATAGACGCGGTCTTCTTTATCTTTCTTAACTGCGCCCGGTAAAGACGCCGCTTTATTAATCAGCTTCTTATCTTTAGGATCAACAGTTGCAATTGGAACAAAGCTGTCACCCTTCACCCAAGAAGCCTTTAACTTTTGATTAATGTCGTCTTTTGACAAATGAAGCCATTTCGCAAGCTTTTCTTTCGTTTGATCAGCGTGTGAACCAAGTTGTGACGGCACGATGCCGATATCCGTGTTAAAGCCATTAATCGCCAACCCTTTTCCGTTGCGGTCAGTGATTTCTCCCCTTTTGGCTTCAAGTGTAAAAGCTCTGATTTTATCACCGGATTTTAATTCGGGAAAAATCATATCAGGATTCCAATTAAGGTACCAATTCTTTTTATCCTTGTGCTTTTCTTCAACAAGGGTTGCCTTTTGATTAAATGAAACAGGCCCGGCTAGTGTATCCATACTAACTTTAAATGGCAAATGAATTTGGCCGTTCTTGTCCGGTTTAACTTCCTTCTTAGGTTTCTCAAACCTGATTTTTAAGTTTTTAGCCTGAACACCCTGATAAATGTTTTTGTAGCGGCTGACAAACTGCTCCTTAGAGTACTTATTTTGGGAACCTTTTGATAAGTATTGATACATTTTGCTGTAATCTTGCTTTTGCCATGAATTAATATAATTAGTAAACCGGTCAGTCGGTTTTGGGACATGATCACAGCCGGAAAGCACAATGACAAGCCCTAAAATGAAGAAGGCAAATACAAGCTGTCTATGATATGTAAATTTTGTTTTAAAAAAGTCTCTCATTTTTTCCCCCTTATTATATTTTTACACTTCAGGAAGGCGTTAATCGCCAGCAAAGCTGCAAAGAAGTTCTTTAAAGCTGCTGCTTCTTTATCTGCGCCTTTTAAGTTAGCAGTTTCTTTTAACACTATTAACCATTTTATTATAGTTTTATGACAAAATAAACAAAAAATTTAACCTTAGAAAAATAACGTTAATATTATTTTAAATTCCGAATTATCTTGAATAAACAGCTGATTATGTTACATTTAAATTGTAAAAGTTTTCGAAATTCAATTCCATTAAGTTATATTAAAAAGGGGAAGATAACTTATGATTGAATTTAAAAATGTGTCAAAGGTTTATCCCAATGGGACGGTCGGACTTAAAGATATTAATTTAAAAATTGACCGCGGGGATTTTGTTGTCATCGTAGGGCTTTCCGGAGCGGGTAAGTCTACGCTGCTTCGGTCGATTAACCGCCTTCATGAAATTACTGATGGTGAAATTTTAATTGACGGCAAATCCATTACCGCAGCCCGGGGTAAGTCGCTCCTGAGAATTCGCAGGGACATCGGTATGATTTTCCAAAATTTTAATCTTGTAAAACGATCTTCGGTATTGAGAAATGTATTGTCCGGCCGAGTCGGGTATCATTCGACAATCCGGACTTTATTAGGTTTATTTCCGAAACAGGATATTGAACTTGCCCTCACTGCTTTAGACAGGGTCAATATTAAAGAGAAAGCCTACTCCCGTGCTGATGAACTATCAGGCGGACAGCAGCAGCGTGTGTCTATTGCGAGAGCTTTGGCTCAAGAGGCGAAAATTATCCTTGCAGACGAACCTGTAGCATCACTGGATCCATTGACAACAAGACAAGTAATGGATGATCTTAAGCGAATAAATAAAGAATTGGGTATAACAACAATTGTTAACTTGCATTTTATTGATTTAGCCAGGGAGTATGCAACAAGGGTGATTGGCATTCGTGATGGTGAAGTTGTCTTTGACGGGCCAGTAGAAGAGGCTACGGATGAAAAGTTTTCGGAAATTTATGGCCGGCCAATTGATGAAGAAGAAATGTTAGGAGAGGCAAAGTAATGGAAGTGGCGCATGTAAAGGCGACAAGGAGACTGTCAAGGATCAGGAATTTTCTGTCTGTTATTTTTATTATTCTTCTAATATGGGGCAGTGCTGTTAAAACGGGTGTATCATTCTCGAGTTTCGTTAAAGGGCTGCCTAACATGGGAACGCTGTTTGCCGAAATGTTTCCGCCTGACTGGAGTTATTTTGGCTATGTCACGAAACCGATGCTTGAAACAATTCGAATGGCGGTTTTAGGGACAACTTTTGGCGGGATTATTGCCATTCCATTTGCATTGCTTTCTTCCCGAAACGTTGTTCGTACACCTGTCATTTACTATCCGGCGAGATTTATCATGAATTTAATTCGGACGATACCGGAGCTGCTTCTGGCTGCCTTATTCGTTCCGATTCTTGGTATTGGCGAAATTCCCGGCATCCTGGCTATTGCAGTTTTTTCCTTTGGGATAATTGCTAAATTGGCTTATGAATCCGTTGAAGCCATTGATCCCGGGCCGTTAGAAGCCATGACAGCTGTAGGCGCTAATAAGATACAGTGGATATTTTTTGGGGTCGTTCCGCAAGTAACCGCACAATTCATGTCATATTTCCTTTATAGTTTTGAAATAAATATTCGGTCAGCAGCTATTTTAGGTTATGTCGGCGCCGGCGGTATCGGTTTATATTTAAATAATACACTAAGCTTTTTTCAATATGATCGTGTATTAACAATTATCATTTATACGTTGATAGTTGTTATCGTTATTGATTTTGTAAGTAATAAAATCAGGGAGAAATTATTATGAGTCAAATAGCGATGAATAAGCCAAAAAAACCATTGAAAAGGCGCATTAGGAATTGGGCAATCTTAATTGTTGTTGTACTTATCTATTTATGGGCGTTTATAGGGATGCCGGATATTAATATAAAAGATTCCGCCGGACAGGCAACAACAGCGATTGTCAGCGGACTTTTTCATCCTGATTGGGGTTATATATCTGACCCTGGCGGTGAAGATCTCATCCATGCGCTGCTTGAAACTCTGGCGATCGCTGTTCTGGGTACATTTATTTCTGCTATTTTATGTATTCCATTTGCCTTTTGGGCGGCCAGGAACATGAGTAAACACAAATGGGTTTCCGGTACGGGTAAATTGGTTTTAAGTGCTATTCGTGTATTTCCCGAACTTATTATGGCTCTTTTATTTATTAAAGCGGTTGGATTAGGGCCTTTTGCCGGGATATTGGCTTTAGGATTCCACTCCGTTGGGATGCTTGGAAAGTTATTTGGAGAAGCTGTTGAGAATATGGATTTTGGAGCGACTGAGGCCTTGACTGCATCCGGGGCCAATCGTATACAAACATTGTGGTTTGCGGTTATTCCTCAAGTTCTGCCGGCATTTTTATCTTATACATTATATCGTTTTGAAATAAGTGTCCGTTCGGCGACCATTCTCGGCATTGTTGGAGCCGGCGGTATCGGTGCACCGTTAATCTTTGCGCTTAATGCTCATTCATGGAATCGTGTTGGTATTATCCTATTAGGTATTATTGTTATGGTCACGGTGATTGATCTTATATCAGGTGCAATTAGAAAGCGGCTCGTATGAGAATATAGGACGGAATTTCTTTATTTGTGAACAAAAAAGACAGCCGGCGCTTTAACATACACCGGCTGTCTTTTTGTTATTTTCCGATGTCTTTAACCTTGCTGCTGTATTCACGGACGATATCGAAGTTAGAGTCTTTTGATTTTGTGTATCCCACATGGGAATAGATCGCTTCAATAATTTTTCTGCCTTTAGGGTCTTTGCCGATTTTAATAAATGCGTTAGCAATTTTATCTTTCCACTTCTTAGACATATCCGGCCGGACGCTGATTGTGTCATTAGGGATTTTGGCAGTAGTATAGAGCACTCTTGTCTTTTTAAAAACATCAGGGTATTCGCCTTTAACAATATTGCGGGCGTCTGAGAAGACAGCTACGGCGTCTACATCACCGTTTAACAAGGCCTCTACCGCTTTATCGTGTCCTTGTAATTGGACGCCTTTAACATCTTTTTGGGCGTCAATACCGTGTTTTTTCATTTCAACAGCAGCCCATACATAGCCGGCAGAAGAGGTTGGCGATTGCCAGCCGATCGTTTTTCCTTTTAAGTCTTTCAGGGATTTGATATTTGAATCTTTTCTAACAAGAATAATAGATTTATACCAGTCTACGAGTTGATCAGTATTGGAGCCGTCTTTTGGGTTGACACCGTAGCGCAGGGCTTGCAGCAGAACATCCGCATAACCTTTTTTATGTGCCATCACATAGTCGGTCGGAGGAAGAAAACCAAGATCCAATTGTTTGGAGCCTAAGGCCTCAACAACACCGTTATAATCGGTTGTTACTGTTACTTTAACAGGAATCTTAAGTTCTTTTTGCAATAAATTCGCCAGAGGTTTTGCTTTGGCTTCAAGTGTATCGGCATTTTGTGAAGGAACAAATCCAATTTTTAATTCTTTAGGAACGTAACCATCCTTCGCATCACCGGAAGTCTTCTCGCTGCTGCTTCCGCATGCTGCGAGCAATCCGACGGCCAAACTTAATGTTGCTAATAGTGCAACAAGCTTTTTCACCATACCTTTACCCCCGTAAAATAGTTTTTGATGATTGCATCTTTATAATATAACAGAATAGTGAATAAATAAATGAAAATTTTCAATATTTTTATAAACTTAATAAATGTTTCTTGATAAAGTAAAGTTAATATAGAATGGTTTAAAAAAGAGAGGTTTTTTTATGAAAGAGTTTCGTTTAGTGATCTTAGAAACCAGCGATGTTCACGGAAGCGTATATCCGATTAATTATGGGACAAACAAAAAAACTGATGTTGGATTGGGCAAGATTGCTTCGCTGATCAGAAGTGAAAGAAAACGTCATGATAATGTACTTTTATTAGATAATGGCGATGTGATTCAAGGGACGCCGCTTACATATCATTATGCACGTTTCAACTATGAGAAACCGAATCCGATGATTCTGCTTATGAACGATCTCAAATATGAAGCTGGTGTATTTGGTAATCATGAATTTAACTATGGATTAGATATATTATTAAACGCCGTTAAAGAATCAAATTTCCCTTGGTTGTCTGCGAATATTTTGGATGAAAAAACTGAAGAGCCTTACTTTGGCAAACCTTATTTTGTCCGGGAATTTGCCGATGGACTAAGGGTAGGCGTGTTAGGTTTAACGACTCATTATATTCCTAATTGGGAAAAGCCTGAAAATCTTGAAGGGATATTTTTTGAAGATGCAGCGGTATCCGCGAAAAAATGGGTGAATTATTTACAAAGTGAAGAAAAGGTTGATTTTATCATAGTATCCTACCATGGCGGTTTTGAACGTGATCTTGAATCAGGGGAGCCTACAGAGGCTTTAACGGGTGAAAATCAGGGGTATCAAATTTGCCAGGAAGTTGAGGGGATAGATGTCCTTTTGACCGGTCACCAGCACAGACTTATATCCGGTCAACAAATTAACGGCGTCTTAGTTGTCCAGCCGGGAAACAATGGTAAAGCATTAGGTAAAGTAACGGTTGACTTTAAGAAGGGTGAAGATGGCTGGCGCTGTGTCAATAAGCAGTCGGAGCTTTTGTCTATTGAAGGTGTTGAACCGGAATTAGATATTTTAGAAAAAGTAAGGACATACGAAAATGAAACACAAATCTGGCTTGATCAGCCCATTGGAAAGATAGAAGGAAATATGGTTGTTAACGACCCAATGGAGACGAGAACAGAGGATAATGCTCTTATTGAATTTATAAATAAGGTACAAATGGCTGCATCCGGTGCGGATATATCAAACACTGCTTTGTTTGATAATCAATCACCGGGCTTGCCCCAAAATGTTACGATGCGCGATATAGTGGCGAACTATATTTATCCGAATACTTTAAAGGTGATCCGGATCACAGGTCAAGATATAAAGGATGCCTTAGAGAAATCAGCTTCGTATTTTCAACAAAGTCATCATGGGGATATTAAAGTAAACCCGGCTTTTTCAACTCCGAAGCCTCAACATTATAACTACGACATGTGGGAAGGTATAGAATACATCATTGATATATCCAAACAGCCGGGTGAGCGTATCGTTAAATTGGAACGTCACGGCAAGCCTTTAGATATGAAAGCGGAGTATGATGTTGTTATGAATAATTACCGTTCCGGCGGCGGCGGGAATTATTTGATGTACAAGGACAAGCCGGTTATTAAAGATATTCCGATTGACGTATCAGAGCTGATTGCTAATTACATATTAGAGAAAAAGGTTGTTAAGGCTCAGGTTAATCATAATTGGAAGGTTATTTATTAATATAGAAAGGGATCGAAAACAATCCTTAATGCAGACCCGATCATTTTGTATAATAAAATGGTATAGGTAATTATGTAAGTTAAATTCATCTTAAAATTTTTAAGCGGGGTTTTCGCAGTGATTTTAAAAAATGATTGGTCAGATTATTTAAATGAGGAGTTTCATAAAGATTACTATTTAAACTTAAGGGGTTTTTTGAAAAAGGAATACACCAATCAGACAATCTATCCCGATATGTACGATATTTATAATGCACTTCACTATACATCTTATGACAAAACGAAAGTTGTTATTTTAGGTCAAGACCCTTATCATGGTCCGGGACAGGCACATGGGTTAAGTTTTTCCGTACAGCCGGGAGTGAAACAACCCCCGTCATTACAAAATATTTTTAAAGAACTTCAAAATGACTTAGGCTGTGAAATTCCCAATCACGGATGCTTAATTGAATGGGCGAAACAGGGTGTTCTTTTATTAAATACAGTATTGACGGTAAGAAGAGCAAACCCAAATTCACATAAAGGTATGGGATGGGAACAGTTTACCGACCAAGTCATACGGAAGCTTAATGAGCGGGACAAGCCTGTTGTTTTTATATTATGGGGCCGTCACGCTCAAGCAAAGCAAGAGCTTATTACCAATCAAGGACATTGTATTATTAAATCGCCGCATCCGAGTCCTTTTTCAGCAAACCGCGGTTTTTTTGGCAGCAGGCCTTTTTCAAAAGCGAATGCATTTCTTCAGTCGATTGGGGAACAACCGGTGGATTGGTGTATTTCAAAACAGTAATTTTTTAAAGCAAACGGATGCCTGTATTGGATATCCGTTTGCTTAATTATTAACAGGTAAAAAACATCTAAAAAAACTGTTGACTAAGTCTCATGAAGATGGTACTATAAATCTTGCCGATTTCGTAGTGCTATTCACGAAACGGACAAAAAAACATATTGACATCGAATTTGATCAATGTTAATATTAATAGCGTCGCTTTTGAAAGAAAAAAGCATAGCGAAAAAAGTTGTTGACAAGATGAAAACAACTTGGTATAATAAAAAGGTCGCTGTCGAACGGCGGACTTAAAGAATTAAGAGATTGTACCTTGAAAACTAAACAAAAGCCAAGCGTAATTAATTGGGTAACCAACCTATTAATTTAAAATAGCTAAGGAACATAACGATTAAAAGTATTGCTGTTTAACAGCTTTAAATAAGGATGTTCGCATCCAAACTTTATTGAGAGTTTGATCCTGGCTCAGGACGAACGCTGGCGGCGTGCCTAATACATGCAAGTCGAGCGCGGGAAGCAAACAGATCTCTTCGGAGTGACGTTTGT
>NZ_JBHTCO010000035.1:0-27703 GCF_042665295.1 Scopulibacillus cellulosilyticus | reverse complement strand
CCCGCAGGTGTGTTCACTAATTATACAGAAAGTATAGTGGTAAATTTCTTGTCATTTACTGGTACATTCTTTGTCACTCGGTGGTAAAAACTATGTCGTTGGTGGTACATTTCAGTGGCCGTAATCATTATCAGTTTGGTTAAGGAGAAGGTGTTTCACATCTGCCCTAACATATACCTAAAACTTTAATAATCCAGCCTAGTCAATATAGTTGAAACTATGCTTTCCCTTTCTTTACTTAAATTATTAATCAAAAAAAGAAAAAAAGAGGATTAAAAAACAAAAAAAATTCCAAAATCGGCGGATCTGTTATTGCAGCTTGTTATAATCATAAGATGTGACAGAACTTCCTTCTTCCAAACTGATTGGGGAATATTTCTTGATTAACTGTAGACGGATATCCGATATGTCATACTTACGATTAATCCATTTACGGAGCTGCCAGAATTATAAAGATCAACTATAAACTTTTTAGAGTCTTCATTAAATTTTTTACCAGTCTTTTGGTTACCTATAAGGACATATCCTTTCGTTTTCCGTGTAGTCAATCATTTAAAAACTTAAATTAGTTGTTTCAGCGAATTTTAACCAACATCATTGTTTGCATAAGAGTTTACACGTAAACAAAAATATATACTTGCAAACAAATCCGCTAACACCTTATGTATCAACGTGTTAACGATTTTGTTTTCTTGTAAACTAATTTGTATACATGTTTACTTATAAGCAAGCAAGTAAACACATTTGTTTGCGTTAAATATTTATTAAATTATTGCCCTCTACTCCCCTCCTTTCTCCACCTTTTAAATAGTCCCCTCTTCACAATCTGCTCAAACAGTTCAAATTAATAATTTTACTTATATAGATGACATTACACATATAAAACGTTGCCAAATGGCAAACTTTATTTATTAATATATTGTTTTAAATGACGTATATAGCGTCAACGAATAACCTTTTTATTTGCTTCCCCGGAGCAACGAATCGCACTGTTTAATAACTGTAGAATCATAAAGGAAAGCCATTTACGATTTAAAAAAACGTACCTGCTCCTCCTCATTTGGATTTACAGGCACGTTTTTAACAATTAACTTATATTTTCTTTAATCAACCGAACTTGCTTCATTCAACGTTTGATTTTTGGTTTCTTCAGCCATAAAAATACAAACGAGTAATCCGGCAAAGGTAACAATAGCGCCTATAATCATGGTTGGCCCGATACCTAAATCTTGTAAGCCTATCGGGAACAAGTAGGTGCCGAAGAATGCTCCGACACGGCTGATTGAAGTTGCCACGCCTACAGCTGTTCCACGCACTTCTGTTGGGAACAGTTCGTTTGGAGCCAGCCAGTCCATAACATTCGGACCGCCGGAGAAAATAGCATAAAGTATAAAACCAATAATAATAAATGCAAGAGGACCATGCGGAAACAGTCCAAGCAGCAAGATACCAAGCGTCATGACCGCAAAACTCGTAATCATCATTGGCCGGCGTCCCATTTTGTTAACAAGCAGGAGTGCCGGGACACAACCAATTAAGAAAAGGAAACTAATGATAGCTGATCCTAATCCAGCAGAACCTTCAAATAGATGGAATGATTTCAACATCTCTGGACCAAACGTAAGCATCGCAAACAACGGCGCCACTTGGAACGTCTCAAAAAGACCGATATACAAAAGACGTTTTAGATAACCAGAAGAAAATACTTTTAGGAAACTTGTTTCTTCTGCCTCAGCACCAGGGGGGATAATTTCTTCAACCGAGGCTTTTTCACCAAAAACTTCTTTAACAACCTTATCGGCGTCCTTCTTCCGTCCTTGATTTAATAACCAGCGAGGGGATTCAGGTGTACCCAGTCTTAATAGTACAAGGATGACTGCAGGAACGGCGCTGCTGGCAAGCATCCATCGCCAAGCATCCGGTCCGATATTTAACATCCAATCGCCAATAATGTAAGCCACTGTCGAACCAACGTAATACCCGAATAGCGTAACTCCCAGCATTGCTCCGCGGTGTTTACGGGGGGCAAATTCTGCTAATAGTGATGTAGCAATCGGATAGTCGGCACCAACGGCTATACCTAGAATGAGCCTTAAAATGAAGAGTTCCGCGCCATTGTGAACCCAGAACTGTAAAACAGAAGCAACGATTAAAATGACAAAATCGAGGGTGTACATAAGCTGTCTGCCTATTTTATCGGTAAGATACCCGCAAAAGCCGCCTATAAAAATACCTAGTAGTGCAGAGGCACCGATCAGTCCGCTCCAAACTGCATTTAAATGGAGCTGAGGTGTAATTTGCGTAAGGGCGATTCCTATAATACTCAGGATGTAGCCATCCAAGAACGGCCCTCCAGAAGAATATAATGTCAGCCGCGCATGAAAGGGTGTGAACCCGGCGTCTTCAACATAATTCTTTTTCTTGCCTTTTTTCGAATGCAAATGAACCATCTCCTTCCTTGCTGTAAGACAACGCTGATTAAAGAATTCAAGCGCATTCTTTACAAATTTTGCATTCAATTCCTGCTTGACAAAAACACATGTTTATAACCTTAACATACTTTTTCTGTTCATGCATGTGATATACATTAAGGCTTTTAAAATGAATGACGAATTAAAGTATTCATTTTGCTTATTTATGCTTTTTAAAACGGTCTATTTGCCATTTATATACCATTTATTCTTAGTTTCTCTAATAATTTCCTCTGTTATTCCGTCTCATATAACTAACGGCCAATTTTATAACAGATTTTTTCATACTGAGCTTATGTACGTCATATTAAATAAAATGATGCCCTCGCCTATGACCCTTTACTTCTATACCCATCTTTAAAAAACTTAAACGCAATAATTTTAAAAGGAAATATATCAAAATTTTAGAAAACCTCAGTTAACTAAAAGACACTTAAAGAAAGGAGCATTAAAAACATGTATTACCCTAAATTTGCTTTCATTTTTGATCTTGATGGGACGCTGTATATAGAAGATGAACTCATATCCGGGGCCAAGGAAACGCTTGAATGGGTTAGAAAAACCGGCTCAAAAGTAAGATTCGTTACTAATAATCCGAGATACAGCCGGGAATATTATGCCCGTAAACTAACACATTTAGGTATCCCCGCCCTGGAAAGCGAAGTTCTTACATCTGCTAATTTCACCGCTATTTACCTAAAGCAAACGATAAATAAGAATAAGGCTATCTTTGTTATCGGCGAACAGGAGTTAAAAAAGGAGTGCTATAATACCGGTTTGCGGCTCACAGAACGTCCGGATGCAGATATTGTTATTGTCAGCTTTGATACAACGCTTTCATACGATAAAATCTACACGGGGCACCAAGCCCTTATAAAAGGCGCCCGTTTTTTCGCTACTAATCCTGACTTTGTCTGTCCAGGTCCAAATGGCGGCCTTCCGGATGCCGGGGCGATTATTGCAGCACTTCAAGCATCAACGGGCAAAAAATTAGAGCTTGTTTTTGGTAAGCCTTCTAATATTTTGGCCCATTATTTAACAAAAGAACTGCACCTGTCTCCCTCAAGATGTATTGTCGTTGGAGACCGGTTAAATACTGATATTCTTTTTGGCAACAAAAATAATATGTTTACAGTCTGGATTAATAACAGCAAGACTAATCGCCCTGTACATAAAAAACTAAAACCAAATCGCGTCATTTATTCAATCGGCGATCTTCCGGGGGCTATTTCTGACCTTTTTATGTGAAGAAAACTTGGTTGGTGCCCATTTAAACTTTCCCAGCGCTGAAAAAAGCGAAGGGACAGATCCCTCCGCTTATTTCTTAACAATATTATTAAAACGTATAAAAAATGCCGTTCCTTGTTTGCTTGTTTCCAGATCTATAACAGCATGATGGCGGCTCGCAACACTGTAGCAAATAGCTAATCCCAACCCTGTTCCCCTTTCCTTTGTAGTAAAGAAAGGCGTGCCAATCTTTTCGATTAATTCGTGTTCTATCCCGCAGCCCTGGTCTCTTATTTCTAAAGTAACTGTGTGACCTTCTGTATAAGTCTTAATTGTTAGTCTCCCCCCGGAAGACATTGACTCTAATCCATTGATAGATAAATTTAGAATGAGTTGACGGATCTCCTTTTCATCTAGATAAAGTTCAGGACATTTGCCCAAATCAAGTACAACTGACATATCTGAAAGAACTGCCTCTGCTTGAATGAGCGGGTATAGCGCTTTAACAATTAAATTCAGTTGATGAGGGGTTTTATTGGTTGCCTTGTTTTTAGCTAAATTAAGAAACTCTGAAATGATTGAATTCGCTCTTTTTAATTCTTCAAGCATCAGATCTATGTATTGTATAGATACATGTTCAGGGTCGCTCTTTGACAATTCCAAGAAACCGCGGACGGTTGTCATAGGATTTCTGATTTCATGAGCAATGCCTGCAGCCATTTCTCCAATTAAATTCAGACGGTCCAGCCGGGCCATTTCTTTCTCCAAACGCATGCGTTCTGTAATATCCGTAATGGTACTCAGAACACACTCCTCGCCGTCTATTTCAATGGCTTCCGTTGATAGCAGCCCGTCCTTAGCCTCGCCATTTTTAGTTAGATAATGAATCTTCTTATTCCTAATTGACTCCTTAGTATCTAAACTGCCGGAACTTTGTGGCTCATGATCCGATTCTTCTTTAATATGCAATATATGAGATGTTTGATCCTTAACATCGTCATAACTATATCCTGTAAAATGAAGCCAGCTGTCATTGACATCTATATATCTGCCATCCTTTTTTGAGCGAATCGCTATCATACACGGACTTGACTGAAATATTTTATAAAATAGTTCCCGGGAAATACGAAGATTCTCAGCTGTCTTTTTTCTCTCGATTATTTCATTTTGGAGCTTCTTATTAGTCAATACGAGTTCTTGAGCCCGTTCTTCAACTAACTCCTCTAAAAGCTTGTACTGGTGTTTTCGTTCCTTTTCTATTTCTTTCCGTTCAGTAATGTCACGAATAGAACAGACAAAAATGTGCTCTTCCTCTATTGCCGCTTCTCCGATTTGAATATCAACAGGAAACTTCTGTCCATTTTTATGTACCGCTTCTCGTTCTACAATTCTATTTTTCATTCGTCTTAAACAATCTACCATTGATGAAACTTGCTCACCGTTAATGTATTTAAACTTTGGAATAAGTTTTATAACGTGATGGCCTAACAATTCATCTGCTGAATATCCAAATGTATCATTTACGGAGGGATTGACAGATAAAATATACCCTTCTCTATCAAGTGTTATAATTGTATCTAATAAAGTCTCGCCAATAACTTTTGCAAGCTCCTCATTTTTACGCAAATCAAAACTTGTGCGGTTCAATCTTTCATTCATTTCTTTAAGTTTGAGCTGACTGTGCTGTTTCTCTAATTTCATATTTTGATATATCTTCACAAACTCCCGGACTTTTAATTTTAATTTTTCCGGATGAAACGGCTTAAAAATGTAGTCAACAGCACCAACGTTATAACCTTGAAGAACAGATTCTATCGTTTGATTAATAGCCGTAATAAATATAATCGGTATGTTCTTTGATTTTTCTCTCTTCTTAATAAGCTTTGCAGTTTCAAAGCCGTTCAGCCCTGGCATTTGAACATCTAACAAGATGACGGCAAAGTCTTGTTTTAAGACATATTTTAATGCTTCCTCCCCTGAATTCGCCTTAACTAAATAATAGTTTTCAGACTTAAGTACAGCTTCTAATGCTAATAGATTTTCCGGATGATCATCAACGATCAGAATATTTACCTTCTCATAACTCGTCTCTTCCTCTTTCTCCTCCTTAGCCTGAACTTTCGGTGGGACTTGACTCAAAATGTTTCTATTTGACTTTTCTGTAAATTTTTCCAACTGGATCAACTTCCTCATAGTAATTTGCCATGCCGCTGAATTGAATGTTTTCCTTACTGCCTAAACCAAGAATCCCTGATACGGACAGACTGTCATAAAGCAGATTGTGTACATGTTTTTGCAAAAGTTCGTTAAAGTAAATCATGACGTTCCTGCAGATAATGACGTGAAATTCATTAAAAGATTGGTCAGTAACTAAATTATGCTGTGCAAAAGCAATATTTTCTGCCAGAAACGGATGGAACAAAGCGCCATCCTCCTTTGCAATATAATACTCAGAAAATGGCCTCGTCCCTCCTGCTTCAAGATAGTTTTTCGTATAGACTTTCATTTTATTTAAAGGAAAAACGCCCTTTTGTGCATTTTTTAACACTTTCCCGTTCATATCGGTGGCATAAATTCTTGTTTTTTCGTATAAACCTTCTTCATATAAAAGAATAGCCATCGAATAAACTTCCTCACCCGTCGAACAGCCGGCATGCCAAATCCGAATAAAAGGAAACTCTCTTAGAATCGGAATGATCTGAGTTCTAAATGATTTAAAAAAACTTGGATCACGAAACATTTCTGTTACATTAATAGAAAGATCGGCAATTAATTTGGTCATCATCATGGGATCATGAAAAATTCTCTCCTGTAAACTGGATATATTCTTTATATTTTCTGTACGAATGCGATGCCAAATTCTGCGTCTTATAAACTTAGTTGAATAGTTTCTAAAGTCAAATCCGTAATACCGATAAATCCCTTCAAGCAATAATTCTATTTCTATCGCTTCAAGATCATCGGTATGTCTTATGATATTTTTATATTTTTCATCTAATTGATTCATATGTTTTACACCTATCTTTGGTAAAGCCATACCCGGATAATTGACAATAGCTGTTCTATATTTACCGGCTTACTTATATAATCAGATGCTCCAGCCTCTATACATTGTTGTCTGTCACCCTTCATTGCCTTAGCTGTCAGGGCAATGATTGGAATATTACTGCATTCAGGAATTTCCCGGATAATTTGAATCGCTTCAAATCCATCAATTTCAGGCATCATAATATCCATAAGAATCAAATCAGTATCCGGATTGTTTTTTAATACATTAATCCCTTCCCTGCCGTTTTCCGCAAATATAACCTCCACGTTATAAGTCTCAAGCGCGGTTGTTAATGCAAATATATTACGCATATCATCATCTACGATGAGTATTTTTTTGCCTTTTAATAAATCCTTCTCTTCCTTTAACTGTTGTATTATTTCGTCCTTCTGAACCGGCATTTCTTCAGATTGACTTAAATCTTTAGAAAGCCCCGCCGCGGTCTCTTTAATAGAACTGGACAGACCAGCCAATGGATTATTTACAGAAATATTTGGGAGGTACAGGGTAAACGTGCTTCCTTCTCCTTCAATACTTCTGACGTCAATAAATCCGCCTAACAGCTGAGCAATGTGCATACTTATCGACAGCCCTAATCCTGTTCCGCCATATTTGCGGCTTGTTGTCCCATCCGCTTGTTTAAACGCTTCAAAAATAATGTCTTGTTTTTCTTCCGGAATCCCAATACCCGTATCACTGACAGCAAAAGCGAGCATCAAATTTGAATCGTTAATGCCATTTTCACCTTTAGGCATATGTTCTTGTACTTTACTGATTTGCAAAGACACTTCGCCATGTTCTGTAAACTTAAAAGCGTTTGATAATAAATTATTCAAAATTTGCCGTAACCGCTGATGATCAGTTTTAATAACTTGCGGCAAATTATTTGCCAGTTGAACGCTAAATCGGACATTTTCCCGATGCGCACAAGGTTTAAACCGTCTTTCTACAAACTTCTTTATATCAATCAGCTTTACATCTTCAGGAATTACCTCCATCTTTCCCGATTGAACTTTAGTTAAGTCTAAAATATCATTGATTAAATGTAAAAGATCGTTTCCTGATGAAAAAATTGTTTTAGCATACTCCTTTTGCTTAGCGGTCAAGTTTTGTTCCGGATTATCCGCGAGCATTTGCGCGAGAATTAATAAACTATTAAGCGGTGTTCTTAATTCATGAGACATATTAGCCAGGAATTCAGATTTATATTGTGAATTAAGGGCCAGCTGCTCTGCCTTCTCCTCAAGACTTTGTCTTGTCTTTTCCAATTCCCGTGTCTTTTGCTCAGATTGCCTATATTGATCTTCCAACTGCTCATTAACTGTTCTTAACTCTTCATGCTGCAATTGCAGTTCTTCCGACTGGCTTTGCAGTTCCTCTGTTAAAGCTTGAGAGTCTTGAAGTAATTGTTCAACTTGCATATGTCTTAAAATACTTTTTATTGTCATGCCGATATGACTGATAACCTCTTTAAGCAGCATTTGTTGAAGGGGAGTAAATGATTTAAGCGACGCTAATTCAACAACGGCAAGTACCTCCCCCTCAAATTCCGCAGGCAGAACGATAATACTCTTTGGAGATGCCATTCCAAGACCTGAAGCAATCTTTATATAATTATCAGGAACATTATTAAGTAAAAGCATTTGGTTATCGGCTGCACATTGCCCAACAATTCCTTCTCCAAAACAAAATTCCTTGGCGCCAATTTTATCCTGGCTGTAGGCCGCGTAGGACGCGGCCTTTTTAAGATATTGTCCGCTTCCTTTACCCTCCTTTATATAGAAGACACCGTAACTGGCCTCAACTAGAGGCGTGACCTTTGTTATAAATCGATGCGCTAAAGTATTTAAATTATCTATTCCAGGATACATGTTTGAAACTTCTGTAACCTTTGTTTTTAACCAGCTTTGTTCTTCAGCTGCATGTTTAAGTTTCTTCTCTTGCATGGCCTGCACTTCTAAAGATTCCGCCATTTCATTAAAAGCGGCTGCAATCGTCCCTATTTCATCTTTTGATTTGATTTTTATGCGAGGCAGTCTTCCGTTTTTACCCAGGCTGACTCTGGCCATCACAGATGTTACCCGATTAAGATTAACGGTTATATTCCTAAGAATCCAAACGGTTATGATAATTCCAGCTAACAGACCAACAATCACATATATAGAAATGATTTTAACAGCGAGGTGATATGTATGTTTGGACTGCTCAATTTTGTCGTTCACTGCCCGCTCTTGGATTCTTTGTAATTCATTGGCTATTTGCGTCATTTCCGCCCTTACCCTGCTGCTTTTATACCAGTACAATTGAGTTAATTCTTTGGTTTTTCCCTCCTTAGTAAGTTCGTCACACTTTTTTTCCATTTGAGTTAAAGTCTTATTCTTTGTTTTCAGTTCTTTAATTAACTTTCTTGGTTTATCCCACTCATTCATTTTTTCCAGAGATATCGTCGCTGAATTTGCCTTTTTCAGGGCATCATATTTACCTTTCATAAATTTCGATTCGAATTCAGCCGGCGGGTGGGCAATTAGCCCCCTTGACTCCATACTAAAAATATTTAACTCTGTTTGAATGGTATTTGCCAGTTTCGCCATTTTATAGTTCTTAGCAATAACATCCATATTCTGATAAAGCTCGTTCAGCATCATTGTTAAAATGAGCTGCAGAATGATAAATAAGCCAAAAAGAAAACCAAATCCTATATATAATTTCGTTTTAAATTTCATAACTATTTTATCCTATCTTTTTTAATTTACTATAAATATAGAATAAAAGACCCAATTTATCAAACTATTATAATTTTTTTAAATGATTTAATTGTAAGGAAGACCAGTGAGGAGCTTTTCCCCACCCGTCTCATTTTAATTTTTCAACTTAAGCTTAAGGAGTTTTTCAATTACCAAAAATAATAAAACACAATGAGTGCTAACAAAATGCCGAGAACAGCGCCAGAGTAGACTTCTATCGGTTTGTGCCCAAGTAATTCTTTAAGATCCTTCTGTCTTTCATAATCTGATTTATCTTGCCAATTTCTAAATTCGGAAACAAAAGTGGCAAAATCCTTCCGAAGCTGATTTAAAAGTGATGCATGCTCTCCCGCCTGCCTGCGGACCCCCGCAGCATCGAACATCGTGATAATGGCAAACATTGCAGCTACGGCAAATACTGTTGAACGGAAGCCGGATTCTAAGCCAACGCCTGTTGCAAGTGCTGTAACGGCACAAGAATGTGAACTCGGCATGCCGCCGTTACTAATTAATAAACCCCAATTCAACCGCCGTGACACAATTAAATGAATCGGTACCTTTATGACCTGAGCAACAAAAATGCCTAATAAAGAAATAATAAGTGGGAAATTTTCAAAAAGAGCCATTCATACAGCATCCCTTCCGTATTACTCAACAGTTCTTAATTGCTTCTTGCACCTTGCCTATTCGGCAAACTTGGGCGGCAATTTTAGTCCGCGTTTTTAAAAGTTTGATTTTTATCTTTATAATTCGATGTTCCTATTTTCTTTTGATTGATCTTTTAATAATTTCTGCTCCAAATACTAAAATTATGTCTTTCCGGTTATTGTCATCCTGGTTATTTCCGAAACAAAATTTTTTTAAAAAAAGAAGTAAACCGGGTTTAGAATTAAACTTTTCGACAGCAAAATGATTACTTTTAAATGAAAAGGCGAGTAAGAAGGCCATTTTTATCTTACTCGCAATTGTTTTAATAAGTTTGAATTAAATGAATCAGTATCTGTTAAATGAAATTATCTCAATTATTATATTTAGACTGTTTATTTACTGCTCTCAATCTCTTCCACCAGCAAAGACAGTTCTGTCCACCGTTCCATCGCCTGTTCCAGCTCTTGCTCAATTTGCTGCTGTTTTTGATAAAGCTCTTGAACTTTATCAAAATCGTTGCCTGCCTCTTCAACTTGCTTCTGCAGAGACTCCAGCTGCTCCTCAAGACTTGCAATACGGTCTTCAATCTCATTCCATTCCTGTTGTTCTTTGTATGACAACTTCTTAGGGCGTTCTTTCTTAGCTTGCTGTTTCTTCGGCTCATCCTTTGCTTTCAGGCGTTCTAACGCCAATGCCGCTTCTTTCTCTTTATTTCTGACCTCTAAATACTCGGTGTAATTTCCTTCAAAGCGGCGTATAACGCCGTCACCCTCAAAAGCAATCAGATGATCAACGACCCGATCTAAAAAGTAACGATCATGGGAAACTGTAATTACGACGCCTGGGAAATTCTCTAAATAGGCTTCAAGAATGGTCAATGTTTGCGTATCGAGATCATTTGTCGGCTCATCTAAAAACAGGACATTCGGTTCTCCCATTAATGTTCTTAACAGATACAGCCGGCGGCGTTCTCCGCCGGATAGCTTTCTAATATATGTCCATTGCACATCCCTTGGGAATAAAAAGCGTTCCAGCATCTGTTCCGCCGTTATAACTTGCCCATCTGCCGTATGAATAACTTCCGCCGCCTCTTTGATATATTCAACAACGCGTAATTCACCGTCCATTTCGACATTATCTTGCGTGTAATAACCGATTTTTACTGTTTGCCCCGTTTCAACGGTTCCTGAATCAGGATGAATCCGGCCAGCCAATATATTTAATAGCGTTGTTTTTCCACTGCCATTTGGGCCAATGATCCCAAGCCGCTCACCCGGCGTGACAATGTAGCTAAAATGGTCAATCAACGGCTTTCCTTCATAAAATTCCGTTATATCCTCTATCTCTAATACTTTGTTTCCAAGCCGTGCCGACCCGATAGCAATATCTATTTGCCCATTAGCCGTATCACTCTTTTGATCTTGCAGTTTTTCCACCCGGCCGATTCGTGCCTTTTGCTTTGTTGATCGGGCCTTAGCGCCTCTCCGCAGCCAGGCAAGCTCCCTTCGCAGGAGATTTTGCCGCTTTCTTTCATCCAGAATCTCTTTTTCTTCCCTTTCCGCTTTTTTCTCAAGAAACAACTCATAGTTTCCGTCATAGGTATAGAGCTGTCCTTTATCCAATTCAAAAATTCTGTTGGTCACACGATTAAGGAAATAACGGTCATGGGTTACAAGAAGAAGCGCTCCCGGATATTGCGATAAATAGCCTTCCAGCCACTCAATCGTTTCATTATCCAGATGGTTCGTCGGTTCATCTAAAATTAACAAATCCGCCGGTTGAATAAGTGCTTTGGCAATCGCTATCCGCTTCTTTTGTCCGCCGGATAAACCCTTTACTGATTGTGTAAAATTAGTAATGTTAAGCTTTGTTAAAATTGTTTTAGCCAAAGTATTTGCTTCCCACGCATCACTTTCATCCATTTTTTGCTGCATGGTTAAAAAGCGTTCTTGTTTTGCTGTATTTTCCGGATCAGCTTCAAGGTCAGCTAATGCCTGCTCATAATCCCTTAAAACATTCATTAACTGGGAGTCACCGTAATAGATTTGTTCGAGTACAGTTAATTCTTCTTCAAATTCCGGGTTCTGGGGCAAATATTCAATATTAAATTGTTTTGCATGAAGAATGTCTCCCTCTTCAGCTGTCTCAATTCCGGCAATCACCTTTAATAATGTTGATTTCCCGGTTCCATTAACGCCGATTAATCCAATGCGCTGCTGCTCGGAGACTGCAAATGATATATGATCAAATAATACCTTCTCACCATAGGTTTTATATAAATTTTCCACCGTTAATAGACTCATTTTTATCATCATCCCTTGAGATATTCCGTTAACCTTTTCAATCAATTACCTGCTTGTCGTTTTAGAGCGTTTTGAGTGCTTAAATTTGTTAATCAGTTGGTTAATGACTTCACTGAAGACAAGACCCACAGCAATCGCGCCAGAAACCATGAAAGCTTTTGTCGCTAATTGGATCGCTGTATTATAATCATTTTCAACAATATGTCTCATAGCATCATAAGCTGTGCTGCCGGGCACTAAAGGAATTATACCCGCAACGCTGAATACAATGACCGGTGTCTTATACCGTTTCGCAAAAAATTGGCTGATAGCCGCTACAAAAAATGCAGCTACAAATGATGCAATCACATTATTGACATGATTGTTAAACAACAAGAAATACAGCATCCAACCGATCATGCCAACAAGTCCGCATTTGATCAGGCTTTTTTGAGGCATGTTAAAAATGATACCAAAGGCGCCGGAAGCAACAAAACTTGTAAGCATCTGTTCAATGATGATCATTGCTTTTTAGCTCCTTCCTTTTTAATAAAGCGTTAGAACGACGGCTACACCCGCCCCAATGGCAAATGCCGTCAAAAATGCCTCAGCACCTTTAGATAATCCCGATACTAAGTGTCCTGCCATTAAGTCCCGTACAGCATTCGTAATTAAAAGACCGGGAACCATAGGCATGACTGAGCCAATAATAATTTTATCCAATTGATGACCGATACCGTTAGTTACAAAGAAAAAAGACAACAAACCGATGATTAGCGATGCTAAAATTTCCGCGAAAAATTTTATCTCTACTAACCGATGAAAAAAGACGAGGCTTGAGAAGCCTAATCCGCTTACTATACAAGCAGGAATAAAATCGTTCCATCCGCCCTTAAACATAATTAAAGAACATCCGCTTGCCAATGCCGCAGCAGGTATTTGCATCCAAATTGGATAGGCAATATCGACCGCTTCTACTTGTTTCAGCGCATGATAAGCTTCTTTAACAGACAAATCACCGCTGCTGATTCTTCTGGAAATGCTGTTTACTATTGTTACTTTCTTCAGGTCTGTTGAACGTGCTGAAATGCCGCTAACTTTTGTACCGGCACCA
This sequence comes from Scopulibacillus cellulosilyticus, assembly GCF_042665295.1. NCBI lineage: Bacteria > Bacillati > Bacillota > Bacilli > Caryophanales > Sporolactobacillaceae > Scopulibacillus > Scopulibacillus cellulosilyticus. The sequence continues at coordinate 14,168 of NZ_JBHTCO010000035.1, read as the reverse complement.
TCAATAGAAAACACAATTCCCGTTGGCGTGACATAGCTGTGAGACGGTTTATTGCCAAAGGCATTTGCAATATGTCTCATCGTATCCTCAACCCGATAGGTTTCTGCCCCGCTTTGCATCATAATCTTACCGGCAAGCAAACAGACTTCCATGACTTCATCGTGGTTAATTTTGCTTTCCATTTAACTCTCTCCAAATAAGTATTAAAATGGCATTCTGAATAACCTCTAAAATTCTAAACGAAATGACTACCTTCATTATATATAGAATATCCCGGAATGGAAATGATGGACATTTGTAATTAACCCTTTTCTATACAATTGTAAGCCTCCTGTCTCATTTTCACACATTAACACTTGATGTTTATTTAATTATTAAAAAATTTCCCAGGCAATATTCCGACATATTAAATGTTTTATTGAGTTCTTCTGATACTTTTTGACAAAAAATTAACCACATTAAAGTCCTTAAACACGTTAATTTTTTATCATTATAACACCCAATACCACATTGAATTTCTTCATAAAGGAGCATTTCTTTAAACTCTTTCATCCATTTGCTTTCTGTTCTAAAGATACACGTCAGAATAAAAAAGAGCCTTAAAGTCAAAAACTTTAAGGCACATAATTGTATTCCAATATTATTCATCGTTTTCATTAATGTATTCATTAGGTCTGCCTTTACCTGTTGAACTGTGGTTCTTAAATTGACTAAGGCGTCCGTTTCTATGCTCACCAGTATTTTTTCTTGATCTAAATTGACGATCAAACTTTTCTTTATTAGCCATATCAGAACTCCCTCTCTAAATCATGTACTAAAAATAGTATCTGATTCAGGGCTTAATTTTATGCATTACTGATTGGCATTGTCCACTATTCTGCCAAACCCTTGTATAGACATCCCCGGAGAAATGCGAATACGGTGAAGGGCGTACAACCCTTGGTCGCGTGATGCCGCACCGGGTTCTGTCGTAACGGCCATCTTATAGCCGGTTTCTTTGGCTAACTTTAATGTTTCATTGTTGTAGCTGCCAAATGGATAACAAAGCAAAATGGTATTTTGATTCAACATCTTATTATATAACGCTTTCGATTGGACCATTTCGTTACGTTGTTGTTCTGCTGGCAATTGGCTTAATTGCAGGTGATTAATGGTATGGCTTTCAATTGAAATGCCATGCTGACTCATTTCTTTCATTTGTTGCTTTGTAAGATGATTCTGTTTATCAATAGACCTGCCAATCATAAATATGGTCGCTTTCATGCCATATTTTCTTAAAATGGGGTAAGCGTTTGTGAAGTTATCTAAATAGCCGTCATCAAAAGTTACTAAAATAATCTTTTTACGCGGCTTTTTACCCTGGGTTAATACATCATAAGCCTCTTCCGGCGACAGCGTATAGTATCCGTTATCCTTAAGCCATGTCATCTGTTCACGAAATTGATCTTTTGGAACGTACAAACTATTGTTGCCTGTAGAAATACTATGGTACATAAGGATTGGAATATGTACTGGCCCCCTAACTTTAAACCAACCGGATGTGTCAACGATTGACTTATTCTGTTTAGATGGACCCTCTATGTCCTCTTTCATTTCCTTAACAGGGGATTTACGCTCGACATTTTTTGCACTTTCATTTTCCAGGCTATTATTTGATTCGACATTTGAACATCCAGAAAGGGCAATCATAATAATTAGCAGTAAAATGATTAGTCTGTTTATACTCATAGTTGTCTCGCTTCTTAACGTTTTTCTTTTGTTTTCCCCTGATATTATTTTTTTATTCTTTAATGTTAATGTATCATCGTCTTTTTTGGTTTGCTTTCGATCTTGGTTTAGATCCCCGTCTGTTTTTTCCAGTTTTCAACTGAGGTTGGTTCCTTTTCTTTGCAGATTTTGAAGATAATCTGCTTTGACCGTGTTTTTTAACACTTTTAGTTTTTTCACCATTTGAAGTACGACCGGTTTGAGGGGATGCAATCTCCATACTTTGCTTTTCGACTGATAAGTTTATTCCTTTTTCAATCTTTTGCAGAGCTATCCGGTCCTTTGGCGATACCAATGTCACAGCTAAGCCTTCCTCACCGGCCCGCCCGGTACGTCCAATCCGATGGACATAGCTTTCTACGTCATGCGGGATATCGTAGTTGAACACATGGGTAACACCTTCTACATCCAGTCCCCGCGCAGCAACATCAGTAGCAACAAGAAGTTGAATTTTGGCTTCACGAAACCGCTTGATCACTTGCTCCCGCTTTGCCTGTGAAAGATCTCCATGAAGTTCATCCGAGTCATAGCCATGTTCCTTTAACGCACCGTTAAGCGCAATTGCCCGACGCTTCGTCCGGCAAAAAATAATCGCGAGAAACGGATGATATTCATCAATCAAACTGAACAATGTTGATTGCTTCTTTCGATCTGTCGTTTCCACTGCAATTTGCCTTGTTTTCTCAACAGTCATTTTCGAGCCCTTGACACTGATATCTTCCGGGTTTTTCGTATAACGATTTGCTAATGAACGAATTTGCTTCGGCATTGTTGCTGAAAACAGCATCGTCTGCCTTTTTGACGAGGCCAATCGAATAATCTCTTCCACTTCCGGCAAAAAGCCCATATGCAGCATTTGATCTGCTTCATCAAGGACAAGCATTGACAGATTAGATAGTTTTACCGTGCCGCGGCTTAAATGATCCAACAGCCTTCCGGGTGTACCAATAACAATTTGTTTGGCACCTTTTAGCTTTTTCATTTGCTTCTCGACATCCTGACCGCCGTATACAGGCAGGACATTGACATCTTCCAGACTTTTAATCAATTTTTTTACTTCCGTCGTTATTTGCAATGCCAGTTCGCGGGTCGGCGTTATAATTAATGCCTGAATGTAAGTTCTCTTTGGGTCAATTCTTTCTAAGATAGGCAGTATAAAAGCCAATGTCTTCCCTGTACCTGTTTGAGCCTGAGCAATAACATCCTTCCCTTTTAATATAACCGGGATTGTTTTTTCTTGAATGGCTGTTGGTTCGGTCACACCATTTTCCTTTAAAGTTCGATTAATTTCAGATCGAATACCTAGTTTCAAAAAATCTGGCAAAAAAGCCACCTCTTTCTTCTTTCTTCTTTCTTCTTTCTTCATTTACAAATGTTCTTTATTAGTAAGGTACTAAAATTTAGTTTACATTCTAAAATGATATATATCCATTTAAAAATGGAAATAATACGTATCTTCCTTTTTAAATCATGTCGTATCACTTTTAACGTGATAATATAAAAATATATATTTAAAGGAGATGAAAATATATGAAGGAAGAAATCATTAAAAGATTGACTTCATATGTAAAAGTGGACACGCAGTCAAATGAAAATAATGAATCATGCCCTTCTACACCCGGGCAGCTGACGCTTGCCAATATGCTGGTTGATGAGTTAAAAGAGATTGGATTAGAAGAAGTAACTATCGATGACAATGGCTACGTCATGGCGACACTGCCTTCCAATACTGATAAGAAAGTGCCGACTATCGGATTTTTAGCTCATGTTGATACAGCGACAGATTTTACAGGCGCTAATGTTAATCCGCAAATTGTTGAAAACTATGATGGCAAAGATATTGTATTGAATAAAGATTTACATATTGTATTGTCGCCGCAAAAGTTCCCGGAACTGGCCAATTATAAAGGCCAAACACTCATTACAACTGACGGCACGACACTCCTTGGTGCCGATGATAAGGCCGGCATCGCCGAAATCATGACGGCAATGGATTATTTGGTTAAACATCCGGAAATTAAGCATGGAAAAATCAGGGTTGCTTTTACGCCTGATGAGGAAATTGGCAGAGGTCCTCACAAATTTGACGTTAAGGCATTCAACGCCCAATATGCTTATACAATGGACGGCGGGCCGCTCGGCGAATTGGAGTACGAGAACTTTAACGCCGCAGCTGCAAAAATTACGTTCAAGGGAAACAGCGTTCATCCGGGCACTGCTAAAGGAAAGATGGTAAACTCAGCTAAAATTGCAATGGCATTTCATAATAAATTGCCTAAAGATGAAGCACCTGAATTAACGGAAGGCTATGAAGGCTTCTATCACCTGATTTCAATCAACGGCGATGTTGAAGAAACAAAAATGTACTACATAATTAGAGATTTTGACAAAGACCAATTTAATGCCAGAAAAGAAACCATGGAAAAAATAGCGGCTGAACTCAAAGAAATATACGGGCAAGACAGCATCATTCTGGAAATGAAAGATCAATATTACAACATGAAAGAAAAAGTTGAACCGGTAAAAGAAATTGTTGATATTGCCTATCAAGCAATGGAGAACCTGGATATTAAGCCAAACGTTGTCCCGATCCGGGGCGGTACAGATGGTGCTCAGATTTCCTACATGGGACTTCCCACGCCAAATATTTTTGCCGGAGGAGAAAACTTCCACGGTAAATTCGAATATGTTTCAGTAGAAACGATGATCAAAGCAACAAATGTGATTATTGAAATCGCAAAACTCTTTGAGCAAAAAGCAGAGGCATAGAATTTATCTATTTTACAGGTATGCAACACATTGTCTCGAAACACGTTAAATTTATCACACAGCTAACCCGTTCCATCATCGGGTTAGCTTCTCTTTGAAACCTGTCAATTTAGGAAGAAATGACTTTTGCAATAATAGGGAAATAGCGATAAAACATTTACTTTAATCGGAATATTTGCTATGATTTCAATATTTAATAGAGAAAGAAAAGGGGATAACTGATGGTACAACATTCAAATACAGAACAAACAGCATCTCAATCACTTGACCGTAAAAAGCCGCCGTTTCGCGCTGATCATGTTGGCAGCTTATTAAGAACAGCACCGATCAAAAAGGCCCGTCAGCAAAAAGCCGCAGGTGAGATTACAGCGGAACAGCTTCGCGCTGTTGAAAATGAAGAAATCACCCGCATTGTCGAAAAGCAAAAAGACATTGGCCTCAAGGGTGTAACAGACGGCGAATTCCGGCGGGCCTGGTGGCACCTTGACTTTCTTGCCGGCTTAGATGGCGTAGATTTTTATGAAACAGAAAGCGGCATCCAATTCCACGATAAAAAGACAAGAGCCCACGGCGTTAAAGTCACAGGCAAACTCGGTTTCACTGACCATCCAATGTTAGAAGATTATAAATTCCTGGACAGCATCGCGGGATCACATACAGCTAAAATGACTATTCCAAGCCCAAGTATGCTTCATGCAAGAGGAATCATTGAATCGGCTGCCTACAGCGATAAAGATGAATATTTCCATGATTTATCCCTTGCATATAAGAAGGCGATCAAAGCGTTTTATGATGCCGGCTGCCGCTACCTGCAACTCGATGATGTTGCATGGGCCTATTTTTGTTCAGAAAAAGAAAGAGAACAAACACGCGCCCGCGGATGGGACCCGGATGAATTAATTGCTAAGAATGCCAAAACGATCAATGATGCGTTAGCGGACCGTCCAGACGATCTTACAATCACTATGCATGTTTGCCGCGGCAATTTCCGATCTTCATGGGTTGCTTCCGGCGGTTATGAATACGTAGCTGAAACGCTGTTTGACGGTCTCAATCTTGACGGACTCTTCTTAGAGTATGATAACGACCGTTCCGGCGGATTTGAACCGCTTCGTTTCGTTAAAAGAAAAGACTTACAAATTGTTCTAGGATTAATCACATCTAAATTTGGCGAATTAGAAAATACAGATGATATTAAACGTCGCATTGAAGAAGCAACGAAATATGTTGATTTAAGTCAACTGTGTCTTAGCCCGCAGTGCGGCTTTGCATCAACTGAAGAAGGGAATTTAGTAGCGGAAGAAGAACAATGGGCGAAATTAAGACGCGTTGTTGAAATTGCTGAGGATGTTTGGAAGTAAGTTTAAAAGTAAGACATATCATGCCGGATAAAATCCGGTTGATGTGTCTTTTTTTAATATATAGTTAATCAATCAATATGATCGACTCATGGAATTTTTAGAATACCCTTATGTGTTATTCGAAATAATAACCTTGTACTTAATTCATACAAGGAGGTAAACACATGGCATTAGTACCGTATGATCCATTTAGGAATCTGGATAACATGAGAAGAGAGTTTGATCATTTCTTTGGACATTTTCCTTCAATTTTTGAAAATGAAAATAATTTAAGCGGCATCAGAGTAGATGTTCATGAAACAGCAAACGAAGTGGTCGCGACATGTGACATTCCTGGACTTGAGAGGAAAGAAGACGTGGATATTGATGTTGAAAATAATACTTTAAGTATCAGCGGCACTATTCATAAATCAAACGAAGTAAAAGAAGAACATATGCATAGAAGAGAGCGTTTTACAGGCCGTTTTCAAAGAGCAGTGTCTCTTCCAAGCCCCGTATCACATAAAGGAGTAAGAGCTTCCTACAAAAATGGCGTACTTGAAGTGAGGATGCCTAAACTTTCAAATGATAACAAAAGAAAAATTGATGTAGAGTTTCATTAAACAGATAAAGACATATGAAAAGATCCATTCGGTCTTTTCATATGTCTTTTTACTATATTTATAAAGTTAAATGGCTTTCGCCTTTTTAATTTGTTTACTTCTCAATTGTCCGCAGGCTGCATCAATATCTGTTCCCTGTTCCTGACGAACGCCGCAATTGATGCCTTTTTTCTGCAATGTATCATAGAATGCCTGTACGGATTCTTGATCACTTCTTTGATATTGGTTGTGTTCATCAACAGGGTTATACGGGATTAAGTTAACATATGAAAGATGCCGTTTATTTTTAAGAAGATTAGCAAGCTGCAGTGCCTCTTCCTTATGGTCATTCACATCTTTCAGCAAGATATATTCAAAAGTGATTCTCCGGTTTGTTTTTTCTAAATAGTAATCAACGGCTTTCATTAACTTTTCAATCGGGAAAGCGCGATTGATTTTCATGATTTGTGTTCTCAGTTCATCATTTGGCGCATGCAGTGAAATCGCCAAGTTCACTTGTAATTTGGTGTCGGCGAATTCATAAATTTTATGCGCAAGGCCGCTTGTAGAAACGGTAATATGTCTCGCACCGATGGCAAGTCCCTTTTGATCGTTAATAATATGCAAGAAGTCGATCATGTTTTCGAAGTTATCAAATGGTTCACCGATTCCCATCACAACAACGTGACTGACTCTTTCTCCTTGTCCCGCTTCATCGAGATGATATTGAACGTTCATAATCTGCTCGACAATTTCTCCGCTGGATAGATCACGATTTTTCCTTAATAAGCCGCTGGCACAAAAAGTACAGCCGATGTTGCAGCCTACTTGGGTTGTGACACAGACCGATAAACCGTAGTGATGTCTCATCAATACCGTTTCAATTAAATTGCCATCCTTTAATTTGAACAGAAATTTTATCGTACCGTCCGCTGATTTTTGCTTAACCTTTTGTTTTAAAGTGTGTATTTCAAAGTTATCTTCCAATAATTGAATACATTCTTTGTTAACATTATTCATCTCCGAAAACTTCGTAACCCGCTTTTTATATAACCAGTCCCAGACCTGTGCAGCACGAAATTTCTTTTGTCCATGATCTATAAGCCATGTTGTTAACTGATCTATTGTCAATCCATAGATGGATGATTTACTCATTGGTTTTACCCTCTTTTCAAATCTTTACAATTACTTCTATACTACTGAAAATATCACGACATCGCAACTGGGTAATTAAAATATGAAATATCTGTAAGCATGAGATTTCCTTTTGAAATAAACATAATAAGAAAACAAAAAAGCAGGATGATCCCCTGCCTTTTGTATAAAATATGTCATTACTAAGTCAAGCTTAATCCTTTTTTATAAACGTGCTGGGCATTACCACTGCAACGACTTCTCCGCGGCAGCAAAGTGTATCGCCGGCATAAATCTCTGAATTAATCTTCCACTTTTTTGGGTGAATTTCCTCTACTGTCCCAATTGCTTTTAACGGAATATCTTGCGGGGTTGGTTTTAAAAAGTCCACTTTTAAAGAAGCTGTCACAAATCGCGGCGGTTCCGATCCGTCTCCTGGTTCATGACCATTTTTACGGTGTAAAGCTAAAGCCGCCGAGCCTGTCCCATGGCAATCCATTAACGATGCAATTAATCCGCCGTAGACAAAGCCTGGAAGTGCTGTATGTTTCGGTTGCGGTGTGTAAATGGTCACGGTCTGTTTTCCTTGCCAGCCGGTACGGAAATGATGACCCTCTTCATTTAACCGGCCGCATCCGTAACACCAAGCAAAATCATCTGGATAATCATCTTGAATGGCTTTTGTTATTACTTCTTCCATTATTTCTCACACCCCTTTTTGAATAGTATAACATATTAAAGGCAGAATTAGCTAAATTTTGGGACAAACGATTCGATGAAAATCATAAGAACTGGCCAGCCTCATCATCTGACCAGTTTTGATTATTTTATTGGCAAGAAAAGCACTAGAATAATGCGCCTATTTCATCATAGCCAGCGACCCCATTGGATCCCAAGGCTGAAGCTCAATCGGTTCTTGATCCAGCGCATTCTTCAGATCTTCGGAAAGATATTTTTTATTTACCACAACTTGATAGGTGTATTCATCCATCCATTTGTCACTCATGACATAGTAACCTTTGTTTCCGGCTTTTTCGCCCCAGCTGTTTTCTACTTTCCATCTGTTCGGTTTGCCATCCACTAAATTTACTCCGGTAAGAACCATGGCATGAGTCAGGCAGCTTTCCATATAATCCAGTCGTTCACCTTTGGTCATTTGAAACGGCATACCGAAAGTTTTCTCGTAATCATAGAGATCCGTATCCATAATCCCGTGATCCCTATTAGAAAATTTACCGACATCGCATCCAAACCAAACGCTTTCGTTGTCTTTGATCTGTCTGACAGCAAGCTGCTTTAACGTTTCCATATCGACATTCAAATACTTGATTGGTTTTCCGCCAACAACATTTCCTAGAAATTGTACTGTATACGTTTTTTCGTAAGGTTTGTCTTTCGTCGGCGCGTTTATAATACTTACATAATCGTCCAGGTTCAGCCCAACATATTTTTTATAAAATTCATGAGGCGTTATCCCTTGGTCTCTATGAAACTCGTTATCTTTATCCCTGTATTCAAAATCAAACGTTTTTGGCGGTTCTCCTAAGGAAAGGACAAGAATCTTATAAACTTCGGAAAGCATATTATCCTTCACTTGCTCCAATTCTTCTCTTGACTTCCCTTCATTGTGGAAGTTTCTTAACTTGATTGCATCCTCTCTCAGCTTGGCATTCAAAACAGCATTGAGCTTTCTTGAGTTGCTGCTTTGGAAGGTTTCCGGCATCACTTGCTTTGGAACAACACCATACTTGTCAATAAGGGATACAAGCATATCCCACTGTCCGCCGTCCTGCTGAGGCGTAGATAGAATCCAAGAAACTAATCTTCCATCCAAAGGCTGATCTGCGGTCTCCAGTATACTTTCAAGAAAGAAGTTGGACTTCTCGAATTTATCCCAGAAGTTAGTGTAATTTTGGGATAACTCAAAGTCATTTAATTTAAAGACACTATTCATTTTGTGACGAAAAGTATTCAGTGCTGCAAACATCCAGCACCTGCCGCTTTGCTTCTGGTTTGATACTTTTCCAGTTTGAATCTCTTCGGAGAATACTTGGTTCATAGCCACTGCAGCATGATTATTTTCGGCAGTTGCATCAATGCCATTTTTCATCATAGCGTTTTTTATGACTTGATTATGTACTTGAGCATTAAGGTTATTCGAATACTTTTCAACCATTTTTACTGAAATTTCCTTTGCCACGCCAGTCCCCTCCAATCAATTCTCAACTTTAATTTTATTCCTATTCCTTATTAAACACAAAAATTCTGAATCATTCATTGTTGTTAATAAAGAAATCTTGCCGATTGGCAAGCCTTAATAGGCGAAGACAGAGGCCTAGCTGCGCTTATACTATCGACCTTATCTTGGCTGCTTCGCCGAACCTTCATCTAAGTTGTCAAGATCTTTCTGATAGTATACAGAAAACAAAACTTAACTGGTGCAATACTTATTTGATCTATATTATAGAAAAACCCCGAGGCATGTCCCGGGGTTAATCTAACTTTATATTTTATAGTGAACCTAAGCTCAATTACCCTACGATTAAATTAAGCAGTAGTGCCATCGCCAGCCCAACAAGCCCAACGATTGATTGGACGATGGTGATCGTTTTAAACGTCTCACCCATCGACATGCCAAATGACTCCTTTACCAGCCAAAAGCCTGCGTGATTCGCATAATTGAAGAATAATGAACCCGATCCGATGGCGACCACTAGCAATGCGGTATTGATGCTAGGATCAGCCGCAAGCGGTGCCAATAAACTTGTTGATCCAACGATTCCTACTGTAGCTGAACCAGTAGACACAGATAATAAGGCTGCAACCAACCAGCCTAACGCAATGGCGGAAAAGTGTAAGCCTGCTGTCAGATGAACGATAGCATCACCAACGTTAGAATCCTTCAATACCTGTCCAAAAGCACCGCCGCCGGCGATGATCAGCAAAATTCCGGCTATCGACTTTAGACTGGAGCCAAATGAATCACGAAGTTTTTTTGTATCTGCTCCGCGAGCGTATCCAAGCAGAATCATCGCTGCAATCAATCCGATCAACATTGCGATAACAGGTTCCCCGATAAATTCAGCCACTTTGTTAGCCATAGATTTCTCTGGCAGAAAAATCCCCGCCAGTGCGCGAATCAACATCATTACAACGGGTAATAATATGGCCACCAACGCAGTAAAAAAAGGGATTGGCTGCGCTTCTTCCTTAACTTCCTTTTCGGCTGTGTATTGATCAAGCAAATCATTATCAGGACGGACAGTCATACGCGGGGCAAGAAATTTGGCGTATACTGGTCCGGCTATGATAATTGAAGGAATTGCGCAAATAAATCCGTAAATCATTGTCAAACCGAGATTCGCATGAAACGCGCTGACTGAGATCAGCGGGCCGGGATGCGGCGGAACCATGCCATGCATTGTTGCAAGAGCGGCTATAACAGGTACGCCGACGAGAATATAAGGCGACCCTTTTGTTCCGCCATGTTGCTCCAATTTACGGGCAACAGTAAAAATAAGCGGTAAAAGAATAATTAATCCGACTTCAAAAAACATTGGTATGCCAATGATAAATGCAGCGGCAGCCATCAACCACGGCAAGCTTCGCCGGGTGGAACCGCGCAAAATTACCGAAGCAATACGGTCACTGGCTCCGGAATCTGCTAATAGTTTTCCAAGCATAACACCTAGAGCTACCGTAAGCCCGACATTTCCTAATGTAGAACCCGCACCTTCTTCAATCGATTTGGCAAGCTTATCGATACCAAGCCCAGATGCCAGTCCCGCACCAACTGATACGACCAATAGTGCTACAAAAGGATGCAGGCGCAACTTTGATACAATGAAAAAAATCAGCAACAGAATGCTGCAAACCGTAATAATAAGTAATTGGATATCATGACCTGTCATGAAGGCAACTCCCCTTTCAGGTTTAATTTTCCTTAAAACATATTTTTTATTAATAAGATATTATGTCCCGGGAAATAATACACAACAAATAAAAACACTATTTTACATCTTTCAAAAATATTTGCCAAATAACAGCAGATAAAACGAATGATACAATGATATTCACAATAATAATGTAAAAATATCGAAAATTACTCTGATTTTATAAAGCGCTTTCACTGGCAAACTAATATTAAGAGGGCTCTTTTGTAAAGTTTACATTAAAGAAGTGCTCCATGAAATATTTCAGAAAAAAGCAGATTAAAAGTAATAAAAATAATAAAGTGAATAAAATCAGTACAAGGGCACGACGTAAACTGTCCATGCCCTTGTAATTCCTTTATGAATTTGCGGATCATTTTAGCCGTCTATACTTTCGTTCGGGTCGCCCAACAGTGCCATAAAATATTTCGACGTCTAATTCATTAATTGATACTAAGTACTCCAGATATTTTCTGGCTGTAGAATGGCTGCTCCCAATTAAATTTGCCAAATCATCAGTGCTTATTAATCCGGATTGGCTTTGAATTTTATTACGGACGTTTTTTAAAGTAAATTTGTCAATCCCCTTTGGCAATACACTCTTCAAACTATTTCCAATCTGATGTGAGGCATCCTTTTCTGCTTTGTGAAAGAGTAAATCGACTTCATTTTGGCTCATCTGTTTACCCTGTATTAGTTCACTGCGCGCGCGTGAGTATTGTTCCAGTGCTGCTAAGTATCTATCAATACTGATCGGTTTAATGAGATAGCTAAACGCGCCGCCGCGTATGGCTTCACTGACTGTTTCTGCATCATTTGCCGCCGTTATCAGGATAACATCAATTCCCAAGCCGCGATTTCTTACCTCCCGTAATAATTCAATTCCGCTTATATCCGGCAGGTAAATGTCCAGCAAGATTAAGTCCGGCTTCGCAACTTCCAACAGTTGCAACGCTTGTTGACCGGAACTGGCAGTCGCAATGACGCAATATTGATCCAGCTTAAGAGTAAATTGTTCGTATATTTTTGCTGCAACATCATCGTCTTCTACTATCATGACATGTATTTTATCCGACACGCATCGTCCCTCCTGACATCACTCATTTCGGCCTGAAATTTATTCACGCTATAACGGGATAACAATCGAAAACCTTGATCCGCCTAATTGACTTTTGTCAATGAAAATTTGTCCATTTAGCAATTTAATTATATTTTTTACAATGGCTAATCCCAGACCATGGTTTTCGCCAGTTTTAGTGGTATAGCCATTTTCGAAAATCATTGACTCCAACTCTTTAGGAATTCCGGGTCCATTGTCTTCAATATCAAAAATAAGATCCCGGCCTAAATCGGTAAATGAAACTTTCACAATACCTTTCGATCCATTTTTTACCCGCGCTGCTTCCATTGCATTATCAATGATGTTTCCAAGAATCGTAACTATCGACCTGTTATCAATCGAGGCAGGGATATTTGTTAGATTACTGTCTGGATCTATTTGCAATTGGACTTTTAATTCTTTGGCCCGATTCACTTTACCAAGAAGACAAGCAGAAATTAATGGATCCTTTACAGATGACATAAGAAAAGCGATGATATCCTGTCTGTCTTTTATTTCATCTGCGATTAAGGATTTGGCCATTTCGTATTTCTCTAATTGTAACAGTCCGAATATCGTATTTAACCTGTTCAGATATTCATGATTTTGCGCTCTTGCATTTTCAGAAAACACCTTTATTTTTGAAACCTCGTCCAACATAAATTCAATTTCCGACTCCGTTCGAAGTGTTAAAACTGCTCCCTTTACATCTGTATCCTGGACAATAGGCGAACAGTCAATAATATAAACCTGATTCCCAAGCAGAACTCTTTGGTTCTTTTGCCCCTTGTTGGACTGGACGACATTATTTAAAATCTTTCTTAAACGCGGGCTTTGTATTTGTCCGCCTATGGTTAATCCTTTTTCTTTTAAAATTCTGCGGGCCTTTTTATTCATAGATTTAATCCGTTCATCTAAATCAACAGCAACAATCGCATCCCGTATAGACTCTAAGGTTGCTTCTCTTTCTTTGAATAAGAAGGAAATTTCTTCAGGTTCCAGCCCAAAGATCAGCCTTTTTACGCGCCGGGCAATCGTCATAGCTCCGATGATACCTGCAGCGAGTATCAAAACGGATATTCCAAAGATTTCAAGATTATATTGGATGAGACTTTTATCTACATCATTCAATAAGAAACCTACTGAAGAAACACCAATGATTTTTCCTTTATCATTATAGATTGGCGTTTTCGCCTTTATTGCGGGCCCGGATACGCCTGTCCCTTCATAAATGACCGATTTCCCATGGGAAAATACCGGATTATTACTGGTCCCCATCTCTTTTCCAATTTCGTATTCTTTATTTGCTGAGTACCGAATACCGGACTTGTTCCCAACAACAACATAACCCGCTCCAGTTAACTTTCGAATAGCCTCCGTTCGGGGTTGAATAACTTTGGCTCTATAATATTTGTTGGGGTATGAGAAAAATTAAAACAAAAAAATACACGCAAGCTCCTTAATCCTTTACACTTGAATTGTTCAGAAACAAGAGAAGGATAGGAGTTACGTGTATATGCATTTT
>NZ_JBHTCO010000034.1:0-24762 GCF_042665295.1 Scopulibacillus cellulosilyticus | reverse complement strand
GGTGCAGTACCAATCTGTAGGGCTTTTTATATTCAATGGTAAATACGTTGGCGAAGGGTGGTAAATTCTTTGGCAAACCGTGGTAAATAACTTGGCAAGGGTGGTAAAATCAAGTGGCCGTAATCAAGTTTTAAATACGCTTACTAAGATTCAAAAAACATATTCTCCCCCCTTCAACAAAATGTGGAATTGCTCCTACACTAATTTTCATTAACAAACGGTATGTATTGAACATACCCATTGTTCTAATAACTTCTTAATTGGTGTATAATTATTACAAATACTACTAGGAGTGGTGACTATGAACAAAAGAGAGGAATTAAAACGTATTATTGATAACTTACCCGATGAAAAACTCCCCAATCCAATTGATTTCTTAAAATCACTCATTCCTGAAGATGACGAGCCGTTAACAATCGAAGAAATAAAAGAAATTGAAGAAGCAGAAAAACGTATTGTAAATGGAGAATATATTACCTTAGATGAATTATTAAAAGAGTTACATGGGGATGATTAATTATGTATGCCATGAAAATTGAAAAGAGTGCCGCGAAATTTATTAAAAGGTTAGACAAATCAACAAGAGGGAGAATTATTGATGCATTATTAGAAATTCAAGAAACCCCATATACAGCCAGTAATGTTAAGAAATTAACAAATGGTAACCGTTTTAGAAAACGTGTTGGGGATTATAGGATTATTTATAGGGTTTATGACGACGAATTAATCGTTAGTGTGATAAAAGTAGGAAATAGAGGAGATATCTACAAACATCTATAACCGCTTGCTCCATCCAATATTATTGAAGTTCGCCAACTTCTAACATTATCCTTAGTAACACGGTTTTGATTCTTAAAATATTAAGGAAGCCATCTAATGCCTGCTCGGTCCATTCCAATCTCATTCATACTTCTCCCTGATCAATCATTTCAATAACTTCATCTGTGGTATAAGTTTTTCCATCCAATATGTCCTTTTTTGCTTGAAGTAATTTTTGTTTTAATTCTGGATCAGCTTCTACATCGTCTGCAACTGTTGTTTCTGGTTTTTCAATTAGAGAAAGGTAATACTTCTTTCCATCTATTTCGATAACTGTATCGCCATTTTGGATGAATTCTTTCAATACTACTGCCATTTGACCCTCAAGCTTTTTCATATTAACTGCCTCCTTGAAGGAATTTATACCTCGACCTTTTCTTTTGATTATACAAGATATAAATTCTTATTAAAACTTTTCTCCATTTATAGGCCTATAAAAAATCCGGTAAATTATATTTATACATTTCTAGTGCGTTTGAATTTTCTTCTAACGTAGTGATGGTTTTGGCATTAGGTTTTGTATAAATCATTGGGCAATCTTTTTCGTCATACTCTTCTTTTATAGAAAATGCCAGTTTTTCGTCATTTATAGAAAACTCAGCTTGTACCCCTGGTTTGTTTCCACGGGCATCTATACGTATCCAACTGTTCAATGATCTAAGGTATACGCCGTTCAGTGCATGTAGAGAATAGCCCTTGTCCGGTGTATCAAATATCATCAGACGCTGATAACAAAAGCCTGCCGGTATCCTTTCTGACCTTAGCAAAGCAGCAAGTAAATTTGATTTTGCATAGCAAATACCTTCTTTATATTTAAGAACTTCAGATGCTTTACAAGTAACTCTTGTACTCTGAATATCCCAAGAATGGGAAATTTTATCCCTTACAAACTCAAATGCTGTTTTTACTTTATCAATTTCTGATTGACTATCTTTAAACAATTCATCAGCCTTTTCCTTAATTAAAGGATGAGAGTAATTAACAGTATCAAGTTCAGCTAAATAGTCGTTTAATTTTGCAGACTCAGGTGTTAGTTTCATTATTTTCCCCTTCCCCATCCAGCTATTAATATAAATAGCTGCTATTTGGTAAATTGCTTGATTAATAAAATAAAAATCAAACCTTATTGAATGAAGCTAATTTTTATTTTGCTTAAAACTATCTTCTGAAATAAATACATTTTCTAGGATTTAGCTTTTGGCAGTTGAAGAACTGTTCTCTTTATTCAATCAGACAAGACAGGCTTGAGTTTAAGTTACTCCATTTTACTTTGAATAAGGTAAAGCCCATAATCTTGCATTACCGAGGTATGTCCCATTTGCCTCAACATGGTAGCTATATTGCCACGATGATATGATCCGTGTGTTACAACGTGCAGTACCAATTCCGAAACAGAAGTTTCAACCAGTCCAGCATATGGGCTGTAATCGACTTCAATAACCTTATCAATATCTTCTTGGCTGTTTAAAATTGATTTATAACTTTCGGCTGATTCTAAAAATAGACCATTCATTTCATCAAGGTCTGTTGTTTCCACCCGCTCTTTTAATTGATTTGAGGACATCAATGCTTCCTCTATATTTCTGCTTCTGCCTGAGATAATGTCAAACCATGTAAGATCCGTAAGATAAATGTGAGATAATACCTTTGATACTGAAGAAAAACCGCTTGAAACATCCTTATGATAAATATCCTCAGGAAGTTCCTTTAAACGATCAATGATAACGCCATTTGCCCATACGTGGTAGTCATACATTTTCAAAGCGGTATGTGTCATTTTAAAATTCCCCCTGTTTTCTATGCCCTTTTATAAATCGGTTTACAATTTTTCAAATTAATATTAACGAGTTCCGTAAAGAAACCTTATATATTAATTCTTTTTTTTAAATTAAAACCCTTGTTAACTTTTTGTTAATTAAACAATCACAAGAATAAAAAGCCGATTTCCCTGGATAAAAAAAGGAGAATCGTTTTGCTGTAGTTGAATAATCGTCTTCAGTAAATCATTTTCATTTTTTGTAACCTTTAAATTTGAGTAAGTGAATTTTAATGAGGAGGAAATAAAATCATTAAATGCCTAACAATATTTATGCCATTCCATCATTAGATAAAGAAAGGGATTAAAAAAGGAGTGAAAGGGAATGGCTAAAAGATACCGGGGTAAAACATTAAACAACCTTCCTTCAAGAGGACGTGGGGAATGCCCACTGTGTGGCAGAACCGGAATTAAGTTATTGTATTCACATCATACCGATCAGGATCAAATGATCCAAGTTTGCAAAAGGTGTCGAAATAAATAGAGATTACGAACAATCTTGGAAACTAGGCAACTCATATTTGTCATGAATAGATAAGAAAGAAATGACTGTGATGAAATTAAGTCGACTCGCGTCATTATTTCCCGGAAAATAATTTAAATAGACGAGTTCTAATAACAATAGTTGATAAATCATAAGTTCTTCCTTATCGAAAGGAAGAACTTGTTACGTTTACTTTATGCCCATTAGCGACAATCCCATTTTATTACGGTTAACAACCGATTACCTGATTCAACATTTCGTTAACATGTGAAAAGATTGTAATTCTATAGGCAAAATATCTGCAAATTTATTAAGTGAAAAGTATATACGGTCATCTATCACTCAAAATTGTGATAAAATTACGTAAAATGGAAAGTAGAGTCTGACTTATTTCTCCCTTTATGTAAAAGGAATAGACTCTCTAATAAGGCGTTGATTAAAGTCACTTTTGGATAATTGGGGAAATAAGATTTCCTGTTCTGCTTTTTTGCCTTCCTCCCGCATTCTTTTTAAAACAGTACTAATTTTTTCGTGTAAGAACCCTTGACTTAACAAGTTACCTATCTTATCGATATCATACGATTCTAACGGCTTATATACCCCTACTTGCTCAAACCATTCTACTGTATAACCAAACAAATAGACTGAAACGTCTTGCCCATTAAGTTTCCTACATATATCTTGAGCTATCTGTAAGCCATATGGATCAAGATCAGGCCATATAAATACTTCCTTTAAACCTAATTTACAAGCCTGATACACAATACTCATCTCTTGCAAGGAGATAAATCCATTTCCTAATATAATCGACCATTCCCTTTTATGTAGCAGCTTACTTTTTGCAATAGAAAAATACAGAGCAGAATTTTCAATAATAAGCATGGAGGGTGGTACCCAGCTAGTTACTTTTATCATATTGATCATGTCTCGTGGAAAAGCAGTATAATCTTTAAACGCAAGACTAGTGCCAATATGACCCTCGTATACCCAAGTGAATTCCCCTGACAATACAACTTCGGATCTTTCCTCAATGATTCCATATTCCTCAAGGCTCTCTCCAAAATATTGTTGAATGCGCTTTTTGTCATTTGATTGAATTGACTTAGTATCACCAAATACTCGCTGGGAAAAAGTCTTCCAGTATTCCTTTCTATGTTGCTCAGCATTTTCATATAGAGCATATAAAATCCGAATAAATTTAAAATAGCCTTTTACTGAAGAAGACGACGACACAATCACATTTCCAACAACATCCACAATCTTTGCTTGGTTACTTTGAAAAAATAACTGTTTTTGTTCAATTAATAGCTTGTGTAGTTTTTTTCCATTTGTTGTTTTAGGAAGAGGAAGTGATGGAAAAGGGCTTGACATCCATATCGGTATGTCCGGCGGAGTCCACCCTACTAATTCACGGATATCATGTAAATATTTCTCATTATATTTTATCTGCTTTATCTTCCATCCTAATGATACCTTTTCCTCTTTATATATTATAAGGCTATGCTCATGAAGTGTTTCCATAGCGCTATCGACAATATCATACGGATAATTTTGTAATAATTTTTTCTTTAACGGTTCCCAGCGTTTATTGTTATTTCCTTTTAGTAACTCTGATAGTAGGTAAACAGCTACAAGTTGTTCTTCCTCATTTAGCAAGTCCTTTATATTGCCGCTAAACTCTAGAATTCCATATGTCTCTCTTTCTTTTGGACTTAGCACATTTTGTTTACCACAAATTCTACACTCAGACCATCGCTTACGAGTACTTACAAAGTAATTACCCATAATATCAAACGCTGACCACTCAGTCTTTTGCCTGTATGAATGGTTACATGAATTAAATAGCGTCCCGTTTTGCAAGGTACTCATCATTTATCACTCCATACGTAATCGGTGGTGCAACCTCTTCTAATACTCGTTTTGGTCGAAAATTAATTTGCATATCAACCCAAGGCATAAGTAATTTCACATTTTCCGAATAAGGCATTGCGATAAAAAATTGGACGCCTGTTTTCTGTAAAAATTCACCAGCGACATTGATACGTTCCTGATCTAAATGCGCAAACGGTTCATCTAAAATCATAAAGCTCAATCCACCATCAGAGCGTATTGCAGCAAACGTCAATAAAAGTGATGCAATTGCCTTTTGACCACCACTTAAACGTGCTTTGTCACGATAGCTCTTCATCTCTTTACCATGGAATCCTATTCGATAATCTACCTTCCACTTTTCTTCCCCTATATGAAAGGCTCGAAGATCTGCTTGTATATTTGTCTCTTTAGAAAGATCGTGTAACGACTTTCGAATATTTGTAAATACTTCCTCTATCATCGTATGATACTCTTGTTCAGCTTGAGCGTGCTTCTTCTCTAGATCATCTAAGTTTTCCTGTACCTGTACGATTTCGTCTCGATGACTTTGCAGCACCTTTTGATGCTGTTTATATTTTTGCTCTAATTGAATCATTTTTAGTTCTTCACCCGGTAAAATGAAATCTGTACTAGAAATAGTTCGTAGTACCTTTATACGATCCTCAAACTCTTTTATCTTTTGATTGTAAAATTCAATTGTAGCAATGTTTTCTATATACTCTTCACTTTTTGCATGTTCTATTTGCTCCGCAGTCAGCTGTTCTTCTGATCTACTTAAGGCAGCCTTTGCATTATTTACGTTTTCTTTTTCCAAATCCAAGTGCCGTAACAGATCATCTATTTTAGCTTCCTTTTCAGAAATAATACCCGCTACCCGGCTTAAATTACTATGCAGAGTTTTAATACTTTGAAAAATGTCTCCCATTACTACATGTTTAAGCTCAATTTCCTCTTTTAAATTATTTAGCTTTTTTTGAACGTGTAGTTTTTTCGTTGAGAGGTTTTTCATCTCTTGTTTTTTTACTGGAACGAATCGAACATGTCTTTGAATTTCTATCATCTCTTGTATCTGTTTTAGTTTCTTTTTAGCGCTTGCCATCGTATCTTTAGCCTGCTTCCAGTTTGGAAGCAACTGTAAAATAGTACTTTTAGCCTCTTCTAGCTGCGCTTTATAAGCATCCTTCCCACAATATAATCCATTTGCTTTTATAGCTCGGCCACCACGTTCTACGACTTTATATGGATAAGGGTGATTTAAAATAGCACTTTTGCCCTTTTTCACCCAGTCAAATGCCTCTTCCATCGTGCCACAAACCATAAAATGCTCGAACTTCTTCAAGTACCCCATTATCCGGTCATCAAGAACTTTTACTTTATTTAATACAGACTTTTTATGCAGCTTACATGAAGTGGAGTTAAACGGCGAAATCCAAAATGGGTACTTTTGTTGTTGAGCAAACTTCATTACATTTACCCAATCTTTATCAGACACTGTTATAGTAAATCGCTCTGAGCCTATCAAAGCTTCAATTGATTGACGCCATGAATCATCTAGGATTTCAATATAGTCAGCAATTAAAAGGTACTCAATATTAGAGCCTTTTAACTTATCAATCATCCGCCTTACAGCTTTTGGAAACTCAACGACACCTTGAACTTCTAGCCTTTGAACGATTTGCTCGCATTCTTCTTTTTCATGATCAATAACTTTCCATACGCCGGCAGCTTCCTCGTATTCTTTTTCTACCGCATTTTCTTTAACTTGTAGGTCTTTCTCATCAATAGCTTCAATATCTTGGTACCTTTTTAAGAAATCAGCTAAATCAGTCAAATTTGCTTCCAGTTCTGAAAGCTTTATTTTTAAATCCGTTTTTTTGTTTTGTAGCGTTTTAATTTCTTCATTTATATCAGTATATTTCCCTTCTATAATAGGGACATCTTTTTTGTATTGCTTTTGTTCATCCAATAGACGTTGTATGTCTTGATGAAGACAATTATATTGCTCTTCCATTCTTGCAATTTTACTGGTAAAATTCCCTACATCCTCTAAGCATTGCACATACTGTGAAATAGGGAGGTCAAATTTGCATTGCTGAATTTCCTTCGTAGCGTCATTAATTTGCTTACACCGCTCTATAAGTTGTTGCAATTGGCGTACACGTGCTTCTTCAAGCTCCTTTTGTTCTGATAGCGCTTGGAACTGCTGTTGCTGCTCACCGATTCTTTTTTTGATATCATTAAATTCATCAATTCGTTCCTGCTCTCCACAAATATCTAACAAATAATTAGCTAATCCTTCCTCATCCTTTTTAAGTACTTCTTCTGTATTCCCTTGACTTAAACTAAAGGATCGAATGAGCGCCTTAGAAATACCTACCTCATGAAACTGTTTATGAAATTGATCTATTTCTAACCAGCGAAGCGTTTTCTTAAGGTCCTTTTCTAAATCAAACTCTCCATCGTTAATATAATAGTTTCGTTTTACACTTGGATCATTAAGTATGAGTCGACAAACAACAGTGACTACATCTTGCTTTTTTCCGATAGGTTGAAACGGTCTCATATTATATGACTTTTGGTAGCTATTATCAAATCGACCTAACACATAAATTTCAAAAACATCATCTCTTTCAAAAAATGTTCGCAAACTATGACCATTATCGAATTTTGAGGCTCCAAATAGTAGACGAACCATATTATTAAATGTAGTTTTTCCTGAGCCATTTTCCCCTACACCTGCTGTAATTTTTTCATGAAAAATTACTTCCTGTCTAAGAAAATAAGAAAAACCATCTGATTCGATACTTAGCAACCGAATTGGTGCAATCCTTCTCTTAGTTTGCGCTGCCAAAGTTATCACCTCTATCTTCATGACTAACGATCTCTTCTAATTCAATAAACGTTACTTCTACATCTTCTTTCTTTGCCTCATTTTCAAGAATTAGAAAATCTATTACCTTATCCTTCACTAAGTCATACATTTTGACTGGATTAATGGCCGTAGTAAGACGAGGACCCGCTTTTATCGCATTCTTTTTTCCCCATACAGTCTGTATAAAGTCATACTGACGTAACAATGTAAGAGTTCTACGTAAGCTTTTACGACTGCCAATTTGTTGCTTAAAGTTCTCAAAAAGCTGATCTTCTGTCATATATGGTTCTTCTTGTAATTCTTCTTTTATTTTTAAATCTATTCTTGGCAGAATCAAATAGCACCATAAAATTGCAATCAATGCCTTTGCTTGAATAGTCAACCCCTTCCCCAGCTCTCCTTCAACTAAATCGTTTAATGAGCGTATGTGCTGCTTAATTCGGGCATCGTAGCAATTGGATATAGGGTCATCTATAAACTCATATCCCGCTTGATCGAGTCGTTCTGCTACCTTCTCTTTAAGGACTAAATTATATTTTAATTGTGGAAACATATCTCTAGAACAAGCACCAGTTGTTAGTTTCGCACAAATTTCATCAGGTGTATACTCATTCATTGTGATCCCTCCGTTTTATAACTCCTTTTGATAAAGCTGAAAATACCTGGTTATTATACGTGTCCGTCTGTAACGAAATATCTAATGAAAACGAATCGACACCATTCTGATTTAAAAGCACTTTTTCATCTAAAAAACATAAGGATGCTAGATACATTAAAGCATCTACCTTTGTTTTCTGTGTAAATAAAATTGTATGTAAAGGGACTTCAGTAGTTTCAGATAATGCATTTGCGATTTCCTCTTCAACTCTATGAAGGTATGGTTGTACACCCGACTCCTGCTCTTCGCTTCGGTAACCCTTTACTCGAGGACTTATTTTTCTATCCTTTATCTTCTTTTTAAGTGATAAAAATACATTTAACGATGTTACAATATCGTTTTCATCAACCCATTTCGCGTTTGATGGGACATACCCTACAGGATCAATTAGTTTACCAAGTATAGAAAAGCTGGATGTATATAGGAAACGCTCTATATCTTGTTTTGTAAAAACATTTTCCCCTAATATAGTTGATTCCATTATGTATTTTTTTTTAATATCAATGAACTTTAAAATCTCTTGTTTTGTCGCCAACAAAATATTAATTGAATTTCTATCAGTCTCATTTAATGGGATACCCTTCAATTTTTTCTTATTGTTAAGTTCCTTTAATCGATGAATAAACTCTTTAATCACCTTTAAGAAATCACACATTTTATTCGATGTTTCCGAAATACGTTCAGAATTTTTAGAGATAATGGATGCTTTGATTTCATCCATACATCTCTGTAAACCATTCATAGCCTGGTCACGAAGAAATTCGGTTGACTCCATATCTAAATCCATTGACTCAGCTGCCTGAAAAATTTGGTTCAATGCAAACTGAAACGCCATCTCATCCATTTCATCACCTTTATATAAAAACGGAAGGAAACGAATAAATAACAGCCCTGGTTTCGATAATGAATAATGTAAGCTGCCCTCTTCGCGAATAAACCAATTACTGTTTATAAGACTATTAAAAATTGAATTAATAACTTCCTTCGGATAAAGCGGAAACATCGCCTCCATTTCAGCACGTGTAAACGATGTTTTATTTATGTCTCTTGACAACTGCAATAAAACAAAGAGCTTATGAGGAAACAGCTGCCTAGAACTAGTTACATGGCTTAACAGCTCATACAAATATAAAAATCCCTCTGTATGAGGAACCTCTGGAAGTTCAACTTCCTCCCATGAATTCAATCCAACTTCTTCCGTCAAGGATGTCACCCCTTCCATTTTTTCGTTATAATCAATCTAGCCAAATTCAAAAAGTTCCATACCTAAAAGTACAAACTTTTACGATTTCTTAATTTGCCGATGATAAAAGAAAGGGCAAGAAATAATTGTGATGATTAAATAATATTAAGTCGACTCATGTCATTATTTCCTAGAAAATGATTTAAAGAGGAGATTTCTAAAAACTTTAAAACACGTTATGGTTCAGCTTAAATCCTTGTCCCCCTCCACCCTCTAAATCTATCCAAACCCATGCCCCGATCAGCTTCCCACGTTCTTCCCATCTTTTCTCTCAAACTCTTTCTGCTTATGTTTTTTCAACAGAAGTGAGAGAAGAAAGATGAGGTCTTCCCGGGTACTTTTATGCCACTTTTCACGTTATTCCCTTATGCTTGATGATCTAAAAAAGCCTGTTGTATCAAGCTATGTTAAGGTTAAACATGAATAAAGAATCGGAATCAAATCCGAAGGCAAGATCCCGATTCCTTTATCCACCGAATACATAAGTGTAGCCCGCTTCCTCTACTTAGAGTCAGACTATTTAGCGGAAGGGTCAGACTTTTTTGATGGTTAAGGATTTTAGCGGGAAAACATCAATGATTTGGTTGTTATATCATACTTCCCCAATAGAAAAAGACTATTACTATGAATTAATCATAATAACAGTCTTAGTAAAGAACTTTTTTCAAAGTAACAAAAGTATTGCTTTTAAATAAAGATTGATCAAAATGGATTCTTATCTTACAGATTTAAGTTTCGGTTTTATAAAAGGGTTTGATCATTTTTCTACTTGTCTTGCTCCATAATAGCGCTCGTTTGTTAACAAAGTCCCCCTCAATATTTATTTGATTTGCTCCGCCAACTCTAAAATAATCCCTTCTGGCCCACGAACGTAGCATAATTTATAAGTGTTTTCGTAGTTTTGTATCTCTCCAAAAATTTCCGCGCCTTTCTTTTTCAATTTGGCAACAACGGCTTCAATATCTTCAACAGCAAATGCAATATGGCAGATACTCAAGGTATTTGCAAAAGATTGCTGAATAACTTTTTCATCTGACGGCGTATGGAATTTGACCAGCTCCAAAGTTGCCTGGCCGTCCGGCATCCCTAACATTACAATTGTCTGTCTAACATCATTAAGTCCAATTATCCGTTCCGCCCACTCTCCTTTCATTTCTGTTTCCCCTAACACTTCAAGTCCAAGGTCAAGAAAAAAGGCTTTAGCGGCAGGAAGATCATTTACGATTACACCTACATGATCTATTCTATGGATCTTCATATTTTATACCTCCTTTGTTCTTGTTATTTTACAATATCCTGTATTTGTTTTCCTTAGCTTATCACACACAATGGATATGGACTTCTTCTCGACTGCTAAAAACAATCCCTTTATTTTTTCGTCATTACTTTTATTCAATTAAATGGCCCTTTAACGGAACAACACAATATTTAACCAACATTTCCTTAGCCTGCTTTTCAACATCAATGTTCATTTCCTTTTAACCATAAAAAAGACCCCTTTAGACAAACCATATCCAAAGGGGTAAAGCATCGCAACCTTTTTATAAACGTCGCATCTTTATTTTAATAATCGCATCTTTTTTATAAATATCGTGACTTTATTTCAATTCTAAATCTAAAGATACACCTATTTTTATTACTCCACCGTAACCGACTTAGCCAAATTCCTCGGCTTATCAACGTCGCAGTCACGGTGTAATGCAGCGTAGTAGGCTAAGAGCTGCATTGGTACGACGGAAACAAGTGGTGTGAGATATTCATGTACCTCAGGGAGTACGATTTGATCTCCTGTTTCGCTTGTGCTTTCCATGCTTACGATGCAGGCGTGCGCGCCGCGGGCAACGGTTTCTTTGACGTTGCTGCGGATGCTGCCGTTCACGTGAGCTTGGGTGGCGATAGCGATGACCGGTGTGCCTTCTTCAATTAAGGCAATGGTACCGTGTTTGAGCTCGCCGCCGGCAAAGCCTTCTGCTTGAATATATGAGATTTCTTTCAGCTTAAGTGCCGCTTCCTGGCAGACGTAATAATCGATGCCGCGGCCGATAAAGAAACAGCTGCGAGTGACTGACAGATAGTCGCGGGCAATTTTCTCGATGATGTCTTTTTGATCGACTAATGCTTCCATAGCATTGGCGACGATGCCAAGCTCTTGGATCGGATTAAAGTCGAGTTTGATGCCTTTGACTTTTGCTGTATCAACGGCAAGCAATGCGAGAACAGCAATTTGTGCTGTATAAGCTTTTGTTGAGGCTACAGCAATTTCCGGACCCGCGTGCAGCAGCAAGGTATGATCTGCTTCACGTGACAGCGTTGAACCGGCAACGTTTGTAATCGTTAGGGAACGGTGGCCCAATTTCTTGATGTGAACAAGAACGGCTCTGCTGTCGGCTGTTTCCCCGCTTTGAGAAATAAAAATGAATAACGGCTTTTCTGATAACAGCGGCATATTATACGAAAATTCACTGGCAATATGCACTTCAGTCGGGATTTTCGCCATTTTTTCAATCATTTGCTTACCGACAAGACCGGCATGGTAGCTTGTGCCGCAAGCTATGATATAAATGCGGTCCGAATTTTGAACAGCACTGCGAACATCTTCATCTAGTTTGATGTTGTCGTTTGCATCCTGATATTCCATAATGATTTTTCTCATAACAGCTGGTTGTTCATCGATTTCTTTTAGCATATAGTGAGGGTAAGTACCCTTTTCAATGTCGCTGGCATCAAGTTCAGCTGTAAAAGGCTCGCGGTGAACAAATATACCGTCCAATGTTTTAATTTCAACACGGTCACGTTTAACGATGACAATTTCTTCGTCCATCAATTCCACAAATTGATCTGTCACCTTCAGCATGGCCATAGCATCACTTGCAACAACGTTAAAGCCTTCGCCAATGCCGACTAAGAGCGGGCTTTTGTTTTTACCGACATAAATAGTGTCAGCATCTTGGTTATCAATGAGCGCTAACGCATATGAACCATGTAAAAGTGATAAGGTTTTACGAAAGGATGCTTCAACTGAAGATCCCTCATTAACGAATTCCTCGATAAGCTGAACAATGACTTCCGTATCTGTTTCACTCTTAAGCTCAACATTAGCAAGGTATTCATTTCTTAGCTTTTCATAGTTCTCTATGACACCGTTATGCACTAATGTAAAACGTCCGGAAAAACTTTGATGCGGGTGAGCGTTATACTTGCTTGGCTCACCATGTGTTGCCCAGCGTGTATGACCAATGCCCATTGTGGCTGAAATATCAGGATTAACGGATGCTTCTAATTCAGCAATCCGGCCTTTTTCTTTAAAAACATGCACACCGTTATCGTTCATGACTGCGATACCCGCAGAGTCATAACCTCTATATTCAAGCTTTCTTAATCCTTCTATTAAAATGTTTTTAACATCTTTTGTTCCAATATATCCTACGATTCCGCACATAATATCTTCCCCCTTAAGCGGGGTAAGAATCCGATGGGGTATTCTTACCCCACTTGTTTTCCATTTTAATTTCTTTACTCACTATCCGCCCTTGTGCAAAGGGTTGCCCCTCTGTTTTCAGGCTGAGATTTACGGGGGTGAGTGCTACCCGAGAGGCATCCGCCGAACACTCGATTAACCTCTTCCTCGTCAACTATTCTGCTTAACCGGTCGAGAATAGTTCAGGCGCTTTTTTTAAAAAAATTCTACGATCCACCTTTCTGGTTTTGAATAAACACTAGATAATTGTACAAGACTCCCACAACCATGTCAATGACTATTTCTCTTAAAGAAAACTTGCCGATATACTTTTAAATCTAAAAGTGCAAAAGTAAATTCCTGCATTTAAAAAAACCGTATGCACAGTATATTTCATTAATACTATGCATACGTCTTTTACTATTTTATGATATGAGGGTATAACTTGTATGTTTACAAACCCATTTCTTCTTGCACGACATCAACAACTTTTTGTACATATTGATCGCATTGTTCTTCAGTCGGCGCTTCTGCCATCACTCTGACTAACGGTTCTGTACCAGATGGTCTGACAAGGATACGTCCTTGACCATCCATATCTTTTTCAACTTCGGCAATCTTTTGTGCGACTTTTTCATTGTCAGTCACTTTATATTTATCGGTGACTTTGACGTTCATAAGTTTTTGCGGATATTTCTTCATACCGCCGGCAAGTTCAGACAGCTTTTTACCGGTAGCTTTCATAATGTTGACGAGTTGAAGGGCTGAAAGCATACCGTCACCTGTTGTAATGTGGTCAAGGAAAATAATATGGCCTGATTGCTCACCGCCTAAAGAAAAGCCGCCTTTTCTCATCTCTTCCATAACATAGCGGTCGCCAACAGAAGTTTGTTCTGTTTTGATACCCGCTTCCTCTAAGGCTTTGTACAGTCCTATATTACTCATGACTGTCGTAACCAGCGTGTCATGGTGCAGCCTGCCTTCACTTTTTAAATACTTTGCACAAATGTACATAATTTGATCGCCGTCTACGATATTCCCGTTCTCATCAACAGCGATAAGGCGGTCGCCGTCTCCATCAAAAGCCAGCCCAATATCAGCGCCCTTTTCTTTAACAAGCTCGACTAAGGCTTCAGGATGCGTTGAACCGACGCCTTCGTTAATATTTGTCCCATTTGGAGATGTGCCCATTGTTGAGATATCTGCTTCCAAATCTGCAAAAAGATGCGGTGCTAGGGAATAGGTAGCACCGTTTGCGCAATCTAATGCTATGTGGATACCTGCAAAATCTTCTACGTGAACCGTTTGTTTTAAGAACTGAAGATACTTTTGCCCGCCCTCAAAGTAGGCGCTTTGTGAGCCGATATCTGCGCCAACAGGACGCGGCAGGTTATCTTCATCCTTATCTAATAATTGTTCAATTTCTGCTTCTTGTTCGTCGCTCAGTTTAAATCCATCCGCCCCAAAAAACTTAATACCATTGTCAGCAACCGGATTATGTGATGCGGAAATCATGACACCCGCCTGTGCCCCCATCACTTTAGTTAAATAGGCTACTCCTGGAGTAGAAATAACACCAAGCTTCATTACTTCTACACCAATGGATAGCAATCCCGCGATTAATGCACTTTCTAACATATATCCCGAAATGCGTGTATCATGACCGACAAGAACTTTTGGGCGGTCCGCTTCCTCAGTTAATACATAGCCGCCGTAACGGCCCAATTTAAAAGCAAGCTCCGGTGTCAGTTCAGTATTGGCTACACCTCTTACACCGTCAGTTCCAAAGTATTTTCCCATTTCTTTATCGCTCCTTATCTTCGCCTTCGTTGTTTGTCTGAGTCGATGCTTTTTCAACAGCAGAGTCACTATCGTTAATTTTTTGTTGTTTTAATTTATTCCTCTTGTACGGAATGCCCTTTTGAATATCACCCGGGGCTTATATTAGCAGGAACCGGGTGTGGACCCTCGCCTAACTGCTTATTTACAGTAAGAAATATCTTTATCAGATTTCCGCTTTTAACCCGGAACTTCTTATTGACATTTAAGGCCAAAAGAATTCTGTTTGGAATCCCTGCCATTAGAGCTAATTTGTGTTATCATTCTGCCCGTCATCTTTGGTTGTGTTATCTTTCGAATCATCCGAGTGTCCTGTTGATGTTGAACCTGAACCTGATGTAGTCTGATGGCCATTGTCATTTTGATTATTATTTTTACTATCGTTATCATTATTATTGTCATTATTGCTTGGGGTGTTCTCATTTGAAGAACCCGTTTGATTTTGGTCATTATTTGCCGACGTGTCACCATCTTTGGAAGATTGACCATTATCATCATTTTGCCCGTCATCTTTGGATGTGTTATCTTTCGAATCATTCGAGCTTCCATTTGACGTTGTACCTGATGTTGCCTTGTCTTTATCACTTTGACTATTATCTTTACTGTCATTACTGCTATTATTGTTATTATCACTTGGGGTGCTATCATTTGAAGAACCCGTTTGATTTTGGTCATTATTTGCTGACGTGCCACTGTCATTGGAAGATTGGTCATTATTATTATCTGATGTTGTTTGATTGTTATCTTTAGTTTCTTGGCCATTACTTTTTTTCGATGAACCTGAAGCTGTTACCTTAACTTTTACTTTGATTGTGCCTGGATCAACCTTTTTCACTCCATTCGGTGTTGGTACGTCTAAATGAAATGTTTTATCACCAGTTATTTTATCCAGGGGTAAAACAACGCCATCTATAGAATCAATCGTATCTAACACATCTTTGCTTCCATATATTGTTACTGTTTGGGGGTCAACTTGTATTGAATCAATACTGACCCCATCCGGCAGTTGACCCTGTTCACTGATATGAATCGGAACCTTTTTAGCATCGCCGCCTATGATCGGTACTTTTACATAGGTTTTTGATGGGCTGATATTCACATTAAGCAGATTGCCGCTGCTGTCATAAGCATGAAGTGTCGCTTGTTGCCTAACGGTGCTGCTTGCCCCGCTGACATCCACAACCCCCTTAACAAACGCTACGGAATCAACCGCTTTTTTGCTGCCGGTTACTTTAACCGTGTCTGTGCTTGCTTCAGGCACGCCCACATTATAACCGCTTTGAACCTTGTCTTTATTTGCTACATCTATGCTGACAGGGAGTGTTTTTGACGTTTTATCTTGAACTTCTACATTAACATTTGACGGCACGGGGGTCACTTTAATGCCCGATGGAAAGCCGTCTGTTTGAACTGTAGCCGAATAACGTCCAGGTCCCTTGCCGTTAAGATTTATATATACCTTGCGATTACTTAATAATTTAGCTTTTAAAATAAGGTCGCTCGGCCCCTTCATCTCTACCTTAACGGTACTTGGCGCCCCTGTAACGACATAATTATCTTGGTCATATATGACCTCTAACGGCTCGGTCACGGCGGCAGTCTGGCTTGACTTGCCAATAATCCTTGTAGCCTGGCCGCCCGCCGATTGATCATTCGATGAGACAACGGTATATAACATTAACGCAATCAGAAATGAAAGTATTCTTATAAACCATTTGCTTTTAAATAATTTATCCATGATGCTTACCTCTCCAATTCCAGCGTAAAGAGCTGCTAGTTCTTGAGGTATATATTAATTCCTGTTCTAACAATTCTTTCAGGTTGTCTTCAGAGATATCACGTTTCAACTCACCGTTTTTCGTTACCGAAATACCGCCCGTTTCCTCTGAAACAACAACGGTAATACTATCGGTAACTTCACTGACACCCATCGCAGCCCTGTGCCGTGTACCTAGTTCTTTTGAAATAAAAGGACTTTCAGATAACGGCAAGTAACATGCCGCAGCTGTTATTTCATTCCCCTTTATAATAACCGCCCCATCATGCAAAGGGGTATTTGGAATGAAAATATTAATTAAGAGCTGTGAAGACAAATGAGCATTCATTGGTATGCCCGTTTCTATATATTCATTTAACCCTGTTTCCCGTTCAATAGACATCAAGGCGCCAATCCGCCGCTTGGCCATGTAAGAGGTTGCTTTAACAATGCCTTCAATTGTTTGCTTTTGTTTTTCATCCTTAGGCGCTTGACGAGAAAATAACCGGCCCCGCCCTAACTGTTCTAACGCTCTTCGCAATTCAGGCTGAAAAATAATGATAATCGCAAACAATCCGTACGTAATAGCGATATTTGATAACCATTCTAATGTTTTTAAGCCAAAGAAACTGCTTAAAAACCATATAGCAATGATAACCATAATACCTTTTAATAACTGTACGGCCTTTGTTCCTCTAATGACCATGATGATATTATAAATCACGAAAGTCACTAACAAGATATCAATTATTTCACTCAAATAATCTAAAATATTTATATGAATCCATGAAAACATGGCACTTTTCCTCCATATCAGATGCATATATGCCGCAAACTCAATTATAGCATAATATAAAATTTACATGTTCATACATTTCTTTTTAAAGAAAACATGCAGATTGGGAGTATGGCGGCGATTAGGCCTGGCACTTAAGAGCAAGTCTGACTGATTTACTCTTTTCGCAGTCCCGCTTCGTATAGTTCATTTCTGATATTAAGAATTATTCAATGACTGTATTAAGATTATGTGGGTATGAGTGGATCTTAGGCCCGTTCCCTAAAAAGGACTGCCTAAACGGGCAGCCATTTTAATATAAATAGACGTGTGAAAAAATCTTTAATATAATACCATGCCCATTCCATGATCTGATTGACCTTTTCAATTTTACCGGTGACATGACCGGCTGAAGCAAGGAGAGAATGACTGTTTATTAAAACAACATTCCCTTTAACCTTACCCTCTATTTTGGCCTTACCGTTTTGTACAATTAAATCCCCCTTTATAACCTCATCCTTTGGAACAACGACTGTGTGCCCATGATATTCAACACGCCCCTTTCCTTTAACCATAGCTTGAAACGGCGTTTGTTCCCATAGCGAAAAAACATAACCAAGCATTAAGAAGATAAAAATGGCCGCTGCAGTCATAACCGGGTGGCGTTTCATCCAACGTTTATATTTGTATTCCCTATTGGGTGCAGCAATGCAGCTTAAAACGGATGCAGTGAAATGTTCAGGGGGATGTTGTTGATCCAATTGTTTAATAAGATCCACCGATTTAACTAACTGATGATAATGCTGTTTACAATTATCACAAGCTTGTATATGAGCTTTTAGCTTCTCCTGTTCCCAGGTTGCAGCCTCTTTATCAAGAACAGCATCTATAAGCTGTTTCATCTCTAATGAACAAGCCATGATCTCACCTCTTTAAAAAAAGTGACGTAATCGTTTCCTTAGCGCTTCCCGTCCCCGATGCACTCTTGTTTTAACTGTAGTCTCCGGAATATCCAGAATTTCGCTGATTTCCTTTAGACTTAAATCCTGTAAATATTTTAAAACAATAACCGAACGATATTTCGGGGGCAATTGACTTATTTCATATTGAATGGTTTCCTGCATTTCATTTTCTAATAAATGTTCCTCGGGAAGCCGCTCACAAGAGGCAATATGCATATACATATTAAACCCATTGGTGCCGGGAATTTCCGCATCAAGATAATCACTTGGTTTTTTCTTTCGTAAATAATCTATAGATAAATTGGTTGCAATCCTATAAAGCCACGTCGAGAATTTCCTGTTCGTTTCATAGCGCTCAATATTTGTATAGGCTCTCAGGAAAGTTTCTTGGGCCAAATCTTCTGCTTCTTGCGGTAAACCCACCATTCGATAACATATATTATAAACCTGGTTTTTATAAAGATTAACAAGCTCGCTAAACGCGGCTTGATCACCTTTTTTTACTTTTTTAATTAAACGTTTAATCTTCGGGTCCATATTCAGCCTCATTTCTGAGTAATTATATATACGAAGATAGAAACATGAGGTTCCAGCTTAATTTTAGCAAACAATTGGTATTTAATGGCGGTTTTAATAAATAAATTTACAAACCCCCTTTAGTATAAATAACATTTTCATACAAACCAATCAGTTTATAAAGTAATACGCCAAGTTTATTATGAATAAAATCTTTTATGACGTTAGGCTTTTATGATTTAAGGGTAAGAAATAAGCAGCAAAAAATTTCATCAAAATGGAAGTGATTGATTAAAATGGATTAAAATAAGGGGGAACAAGAAATGGATAAAGATTATTCAATGGGCTTGTATGGTTTTGGGGCTTTTAGTGTTTTTATGTGGATTGTCTTTTTAGCCATTTATATTTTACAAGCAACAGCAATGTTCAAAATGTACCAAAAGGCAAACATTAAACATGCTTGGCTGGCCTATATCCCAATCGCGCAGCTGTGGCCATTTTTTTGGGCAATTAAAAAAAGCGCTTGGAATATTCTTTGGTTTTTGCTGCCTATTGCAGGCATCGTAATAGGTGTTATCATTTTAGCTGTATGGCAAGATACTCCTGCCTTTGTGATCTATAGATCTATATCATTTTGGTTCTTATATCTTCGATTATTCCAACTGTACTGTATATTATCTGGATGGTACGACTATTCAAAGCTTATAACATGAGTCCTCTTTGGTTGTTGGGGTTAATTGGCTGCATTATTCCGATTGTTAACTTCCTTGTCGGCATCGGTTTTGTTGTCCTTTATTGTTACATGGGCTTCAGTTCAAAAGTTCAGTACAACCCGGATTTTGACGCCAGAAAAATATAAAACCAAACGAAATATAACATTCGTTTTTTCCTTTCCAATTTAAACTTCAGTTTTTGATATCTCCTGAAAACTTGGCTGGTGCCAAGCCTTAATGCGAAGGCAGCCGCCTAGTAATCCAGAGCATAAGTCTCACTAACCAACTGTTTTCCCAGTCTCGCTGTCGCACTTATACTTTGATCCTATAGTGAAGTTAAACTTTCTGAAATTGCAAAAAGGATGTTTCTATTTTTATAAAAAAGGGAAGACTATGTTTAAGTTTATGTTTCGGAGGATATTTTGTCATGACCAGGTTTGAATTAATGGCCGAAATTGAAAAAACCCGCAGCCATCTTTTAATAGCTGCAAATACACAAACATTGTCGTCCAAAAATGTCCTGACACTTAGTACAAAACTTGATAAACTCATTAATCAATACCAAAAAACACAACATCTGGACATTTAATAAGCCAACCGCTTTAAATGATAATAGCGGTTGGCTTATTTATATGGGATAACTTTGTTAGAGAAGCTTTTCTCCAAATAATGAGCCCGCTAACGCAACAGCAGCTTCGGCTGTTTTATTTTTTTCATCTATTATTGGATTCACTTCTACAAATTCTGCAGATGTAATAATATCAGCTTCTGACAGCATTTCCATGGCTAAATGGCTTTCACGGTATGAAATGCCTCCTAACACAGGAGTTCCAACGCCAGGAGCATCACTTGGATCCAGTCCATCCAGATCCAAACTAAGGTGAACACCATCTGTCCGGTCCTTTAAATAATTGATGGCATCGTTCATAACCGCAGTCATTCCTAATCTATCTATTTCATGCATCGTAAAGACACGAATATTCTTCTCACGAATCAGTTCCTTTTCGCCTTTGTCCAAAGAACGCGCGCCTATAATAACAACATTTTCAGGCTTAACCTTAGACTGATAGCCGCCGATACTTGTCAGTGAAGCGTGTCCCAACCCTAAGCTTGCTGCAAGGGGCATACCATGAATATTTCCGGAGGGTGAAATTTCTGCTGTATTCAAATCACCATGAGCATCATACCAAATAACGCCTAAGTTTTTATGCGGTTTAGCGACACCGGCCAATGTTCCGATCGCTATACTGTGATCACCGCCTAAAACGAGCGGGAAACGATCTTTTTCAATGATGTCACTAACCGCGTGATATAGTCTCTCGTTCGTTTCGGTAACCGCTTTCAAATTTTTCAACAATAAATGATCTTGTTCCTTTTTATCAGGACGGCTGATTTCAATATCACCGTAATCTTCTACATCATAGCCAATAGCCTCCAGCCTTTTGACTAACCCGGCATATTTTATTGCACTTGGGCCCATATCTACGCCTCTTCTTGATTGTCCTAGATCCATTGGTGCGCCAATTATTGATATTTGCTTTTTCATCTATTACAGCCTCCTTTGACTACACTTCTATTTTATACATAAGTGGTTGAGACTACAAATGTTAAAAATAGAAAATTATTTGTTTACTTTAATTAAAAAAATGCACCATCTCATTTCTTCATTTAATTAATATCCATTTATTTTAAATAAATGATGAAATTGAAGTTTTCAACATCAAAAAACAAAAAACCTTAAACTGATTAAAGTCTAAGGTCAAAGGGATTTGTATTTGAGTTTGGTGGAGCCTAGCGGGATCGAACCGCTGACCTCCTGCGTGCAAAGCAGGCGCTCTCCCAGCTGAGCTAAGGCCCCATTATAATGGAGCGGAAGACGGGATTCGAACCCGCGACCCCCACCTTGGCAAGGTGATGTTCTACCACTGAACTACTTCCGCGTTATTTATATTTAATGCGGGTGAAGGGACTTGAACCCCCACGTCCGTAAAGGACACTAGACCCTGAATCTAGCGCGTCTGCCATTCCGCCACACCCGCGTTCTGGATGTTGGACATTAGAAGTTTGAAGTTGGATTCTTTTGAATCTCATCAAAGCAAAAGCAGTTATTCTAACGTCTTACTTCTAACCTCTAACTTCTAGAATGATGAGCCATGGAGGATTCGAACCTCCGACCCTCTGATTAAAAGTCAGATGCTCTACCGACTGAGCTAATGGCTCAAAGTGGTGGAGGGAGAAGGATTCGAACCTTCGAACCCGTAGGGAGCGGATTTACAGTCCGCCGCGTTTGGCCTCTTCGCTATCCCTCCATGCCATATTCATAACTTGTTAAATAAAAAATGCCGGCCAGAGGACTTGAACCCCCAACCTACTGATTACAAGTCAGTTGCTCTACCAATTGAGCTAGGCCGGCATAATGGTGGAGGATACAGGGCTCGAACCTGTGACCCCCTGCTTGTAAGGCAGATGCTCTCCCAGCTGAGCTAATCCTCCAATATGTATGTTGGTGACCCGTACGGGATTCGAACCCGTGTTACCGCCGTGAAAGGGCGGTGTCTTAACCACTTGACCAACGGGCCAATGTTTTTCTTCTTCAATCGACATTTATTATTATATCTAGACAATCATCATTTGTAAAGAGGAATATAAAAACTTTTATTTTCTGAATACTTAACAGTAATTGTACATAAACTGACCTTTTATTTTTCCTTTTTATCGTCCTTTGATTGTTTACTTTTAAGCCATTTTTCAATTGGTGTAGGAAACAAACGAAGATACTGTACAGTAATTACTGCGGGAAGTATATAGCCTATTGCTGCTTCTAAAATAGCAACACCCCTGGACCATCCAAATGGGGTTATATCACCATATCCAACCGATAACAATGTAATTGCACTAAAATATAAAGTTCTTGTACCTTTATCAACCCAATAAGGCATATCGGTTATCGCTGTATGATGCTCAACAATTTGTCCAAGGTTAAGAACATCTAATATTAAATAAATGACTGTAAAGGTTCCGATAATATTTACACATAATATGAATAAAGCCAGCGAATTATAAATTAATCCATGTCTGTTCATAGCTCAAACCCCTTTGTACATGCTATGCAACAGGTCACAGAAATATTTAATAAAGAGGATTTAGCTGGGTGTTAAGTCTCAAAGAAATACAACTTTCTGGTTGAAAGGCACCTGCTTGAATCATCTTCTATACAGCTTTGCGGCGAATTTTGATTCACACCTTTAAATATTCTTTGCATAGAAGCAGTTTTTAATACTTCGGCCTCATCTTGGCAGCCGCTCTTAAACAACATCTACGTTACCAGGATAGTATGAAAACAGAGGCCTTAGAAAAAGGCCTCTGTAACCTGTGAAAATGTTGGAGCAAAGCTCCTGATTGTTCAGCCAAGTTAACGGTTTGGGAAAAGTTCCCTTTGACGCCACATTTGACCCATGCGGTTTCTTACCGCATTTGTCATTCTATTATTTGGCTTCATCATTTGATAAGCAACAGCGCCAATTCCAACCGAAGCAATTAACGGCATCCAATTTGTTCTTTGATCCAACGCTATCACCACTTTTTTAATATTGTTCACTTGTTTGCGAACAATATTATATTTAGCCAAATGTGTTCTTTTCATGTTAGTTAATCGTTACCATCAAACATAATAAAGATGATCAGAGCTATTATCGCTTACATTACAACATTTTTCCCGAAAACAACTTTTCTAAATCCTTTAGTCATTTAAAAATTATATCTTGATGGGATGCCATCATACAAACTTAATAAAACCCATCCCAAATTTATAATTGTCATATAAGCCTTTTAGAGCATTTCACCTGTATAGAAAGAGCTCGTTAGTTGATCAAAGTCATAACCTTTCAGTTCTTCCAACCTAATATTGGCGTGTGCACCTTCATGCACCATAAGATTACTGTTTTCACCAACATGTATTAAAATTACAGGCTTGCCAACAGCAAAAGCGTAACCAAATTCCCATGCCGTTCCGCTGTCTGAATAGTTGCCATGATAAATACCTACAACTGCTTCAGCCCACTTAATGTATTTAATATCCTTCATAAATGTTTCAATTGACCATTGACGTGAACCCACTTCAACTTGTTTATCTATTGGATTTCGGAACGGTGAAAATACTTGCAGACCTTTTTCCTCTAAAATCTCTTCAACCTGCTCTAAATATGTAATCTCTTTTTTATTAAAAAATGGACTGGCTAAATAAACCCTTTTCATTCATTAACCTCCTTAATTCCCCAATTATATAAAAAAGGAGTTGAAAAAACAAAACGGAGAATAAGAACAAAACAAACACTTTTAATTATTTAACTGTAATAATTAAAAGCATTAAAAAAACCCCTTTATCAAGGGATTTTCGTCATCTGTTATAAAGCTTCCAACCGGACTTGAACCGATGACCCCTTCCTTACCATGGAAGTGCTCTACCGACTGAGCTATGGAAGCAATGGCTCCACAGGCAGGATTCGAACCTGCGACCGATCGGTTAACAGCCGATTGCTCTACCACTGAGCTACTGTGGAACAATATTAATAATTAATTCTGATATTTATCATTATAAAAAGTTTGCCTGGCAGCGTCCTACTCTCACAGGGGGAAGCCCCCAATTACCATCGGCGCTGAAGAGCTTAACGACCGTGTTCGGGATGGGAACGGGTGTGACCTCTTCGCCATTGCTACCAAGCCAACTACTTGAATCTGCTTCTCTGCAGGTTTGCGACGAGCAGGCAATACTTCATTGCTCTAACGTCGGTGCAGGAGCAGACTATGTATAAGAAGGTTGAACCTTCAAAACCAGAAGCGAATATAAGACATGTTGTAATTTGGTTAAGTCCTCGACCGATTAGTATCTGTCAGCTTCACGTGTCACCACGCTTCCACCTCAGACCTATCAACCTCATCATCTATAAGGGGTCTTACTGATTTAACATCATGGGAAATCTC
>NZ_JBHTCO010000033.1:0-15758 GCF_042665295.1 Scopulibacillus cellulosilyticus | reverse complement strand
GAAAAACATGAAGAAGTAGAGGTAGTCTGTCCTT
Source organism: Scopulibacillus cellulosilyticus (assembly GCF_042665295.1). Taxonomy (NCBI): domain Bacteria; kingdom Bacillati; phylum Bacillota; class Bacilli; order Caryophanales; family Sporolactobacillaceae; genus Scopulibacillus; species Scopulibacillus cellulosilyticus. The sequence continues at coordinate 15,724 of NZ_JBHTCO010000033.1, read as the reverse complement.
TTTGTGAAGGTACTATGCGACGAGCAAAAAAGAATCCCAAGTGATAAGGCTACACTTGGGAAGTAATTAAGTCGCGCTAGCGATTTTGTTCTTTAATTAAAGTCTTTGTCCTTTATAAATTTTTGGAATTTAGGGTTGTTAGCAATAACCTCATGGAACTTAGGACCATAAAAGTCAATCCATTGTTTAATTATTTTTTCAGTGACAGCTTTTTCTACATAAGAACGTCCCGCTTTGGCTCTTGTGGCTTCGAAATCCTCCCATAAAATTTCAACCCATGTTCTTGCTTCATCATAAGATAACTCACTGTTTCTCTTCAATAATCTCTCTGCTAATTCATGGAATGTTTCATTCATAGACATCAATCCTTTTTATACTCTGTGATGATCTTATCATGTTTTTGAAAGATGTAAAATATTAACGTCATACTTCGTTGTTCAACTAACACATAATAAGAATACCCTTAATGAAAGGTGGTATAAAGCATGGTCGATCGTGATGTAAAGCAGTACAGTGTTCAAAATGAAAATTCAATTTTGCCAAGAGCAAAGGCTGAATTTTCATCTAAACGCGCCAATGGTACAACAAGTGACCATCCAGGCGAAAGAATGTATTTATCGAACCAATTGAGAATCAATCACGACCATGATGACTAACTTTTAGGGGTGAATGTCTTGGGTAAAAAAAGTGATTTAAATTTAATTTTTCAAAAGTATGAAGATCCGTTTCAATCACCAAGAGCGAATCCAAAGCATGCTTATCATCAAGTGAATGGTGAAACACAGAAAGTTTTGACCGCGCATATTGTTGATACTTTTTTAACAAGAAAAAAATCCTTATACTAAGGACACATGGCTTTCCCAAGATAAGTGAAAAGGCGGCTTTAATGGCCGTCTTTTTCATGTTTCACGTGTAACTTGAGATTACTTTAATAAATATTTTAATACAAAAATTGAATAATGAAAGGGCTTGCATAAGCTGTCAAAAGTGTTAAAATGAATATAGATGTTATTGGTACCGGTTTCAGAAACCGTTCCCAAAGAGGTGAAGATTGATGAGTCAAAAACAACAGGATAATAAGAAGCAAATAACGATTAATGATGTTGCCAAGGAAGCTGGTGTATCAAAAACGACGGTATCCAGATACTTGGGGAAACAATATGATTCTTTAGCCGAGGATACACGAAAAAAAATTGAAGAGGCCATTAAAATTTTAGATTATAAGCCAAACAGAATGGCTTCCGGATTAAAAGGCGGCAGAAGTTATTTAATTGGTATGGTAGTTGCAGATATTACCAATCCCTTTACAGTCAGTATTTTACATGCAGCTGAGATTTTATGCCGGAGCAAAGGCTACAGTTTAATGGTATGCAATACAAATAATGACCCTAAAGTGGAAAGAGAATACATTTTTATGCTTCAATCTCATCGTATTGACGGGTTAATTATTAATACAACCGGCAAAAATAATCAATTTTTATTAGATATGGCTAAGCAGAGGACTTCTGTTGTGTTAGTCGATAGAAAAATTCCTGAGCTGGGATTTGATACGATTGGCATTGATAATATGACACCGACGATGGAGGCTGTACAATTTCTCTTAAAGCAAGACTATGAAAGGATTGCCTTTTTTAGTGAACCGGTAGACGGAATCAGTACCCGTCACGAACGGTTAACTGCCTTTCAGTCGGTTTTGAAGGCACATGATCATCCCAGTCAAAATGATATTTATGAGGTATCTTTAAATAAAGCTGATGACTTAAAAAAACAATTGGAATGCTTTTTAAATGATACAAGAAACGCCAAACGGGCTATTTTTTCAGCAAATGGTGTTGTTTCTTTAAATTTGATTAAAGAATCCAAAGCTCGCGGATTGAAAATTCCGGAGGATTTATCAATCATCGGTTTTGATGATTTGGATTGGTCCGAAATCATCACACCGCCCTTAACGACAATAGCCCAACCTACAGAAGATATCGGCAGGACAGCAATTGAAAGAGTATTTGAACGAATAGAGGGAGACACATCTCCTCCTAAGGAAATACTTTTATCAGCAAGGTTGAAATTACGAGGGTCAACGCATTAAAAAATTCATTTAATGTGTTGACTGTTATTCCAAATGGAACCGTTCCCATAAGTAAGGAGGAAGGCAAATGAAAAAACAGCTTGATATTGTCACTTTTGGTGAAGCAATGGCCATGTTTATCGCTCAAGAGACTGCACCGCTTGAAAAGGTTAACCATTTTAAAAGGGCTTTGGCAGGTGCTGAAACAAATGTTGCTATTGGGCTTGCCCGTCTAGGCTTCAACGCAGGCTGGGTAAGCAAGGTTGGCAATGATGCCTTTGGCCGTTATATTTGCCATCAACTAAAAGAAGAGCAGGTTGATATTTCCCGGGTAAAGACAGACGACATTCACCCAACTGGATTCCAAATAAAAGCAAAAGTAAAGAAGGGGGATCCTGAGGTTCAATACTTCCGCAGGGGATCTGCTGCAAGCCATTTAAACCCGTCAGATATAAATATTGATTATTTGATGTCAGCTAATCATTTGCATATGACTGGTATCCCGTTAGCCTTGTCTAAAGAGACTAGGTCATTTGCCTTCGAAGTTTTATCAATCATGAAAAGTGCCGGTAAAAAGGTATCCTTTGATCCAAATTTACGTCCTTCGCTTTGGAGATCTGAAGAAGAAATGATTCAAGTGATTAACAAGGCAGCATGCCAAGCGGATTGGGTATTGCCTGGATTATCAGAAGGAAAGAAACTGACGGGATACAGTGATCCGTCTCAAATAGCTGACTTTTACTTAAAAAGAGGAAGCGAGCTTGTTGTTATTAAAGTCGGTGCAGAAGGCGCCTATTTTAAAACTAAAAATCAAGAGAAAGTGGTGCCTGGATATAAGGTTGAGCATGTGGCCGACACTGTAGGTGCCGGTGATGGTTTTGCCGTAGGGGTTATTTCCGGACTGCTTGAAGGCTTGTCATATGAAGAGGCAGTCAAAAGAGGTAATGCAATCGGTGCCCTTGCTGTTCAATCGCCGGGAGATAGTGAAGGTTTGCCAAACAGGAAGCAATTGGGTGAATTTTTGAAAGATTATCTTAAAGAGGAGTGTTTTTTGACATGAATAAGCTTTCCCGTGCACGCTGGTCGCGATTAATTCCTATTGCCTTTATAACTTATAGTCTTGCTTATCTTGACAGATCAAACTACAGCTTTGGAGCCGCTGCTGGTATGGATAAAGATTTGAATATTACTGCGGGAGTTTCGGCGCTTTTAAGTGCATTATTCTTTCTCGGTTATTTCTTTTTCCAAGTGCCTGGCGCCCATTATGCTGAAAAACGAAGCGCAAAAAGGTTAATTTTCTGGTCGTTGATTATTTGGGGTGTTCTGGCAAGTTCAATCGGTTTTATTACAAATATTCCTTTACTTTTTGTTGTCCGTTTTATGCTTGGCATTGTTGAGAGCGTTGTCATGCCTGCGATGCTTGTCTTTTTAAGCCATTGGTTTACAAATGAAGAAAGATCACGGGCCAATACGTTCTTGATTTTAGGAAACCCTGTAACGGTACTTTGGATGTCAATTGTTTCCGGCTATTTGCTTAACGCCTTTGGCTGGCGGTGGATGTTTATTTTGGAAGGCATTCCGGCCATTATTTGGGCCTTCATTTGGCTGAAACTTGTTAATGACCAGCCAAAAGATGCAAAATGGTTATCAGAAGAAGCAAAACAGTCTTTAACGGAAACCCTGCTAGAAGAACAAAAGAATATTAAAGCAGTAAAAAACTATCGTGAGGCTTTTAAATCAAAAGCTGTTATCTTACTAAGCTTGCAATACTTTTTCTGGAGTATTGGTGTTTACGGATTTGTCATGTGGCTGCCTTCGATAATCAAAGCGGCGCCGGATATGAGCATGGTTAAGACTGGATGGTTATCAGCGATGCCTTACGTATTAGCAGCTATTACTATGCTTTTAGCATCTTATTTTTCTGACAAGCTGTTAAAACGGAAAGCTTTTGTATGGCCGTTTCTTTTAATCGGTGCTGTTGCCTTTTACGCTTCCTATGCTATAGGTACATCACATTTCTGGATTTCGTTTATTCTTCTGTTAATTGCGGGAGGAGCCATGTATGCACCATACGGCCCGTTCTTTGCGATTATACCGGAGATATTGCCCCGTAATGTAGCGGGCGGCGCTATGGCGCTGATTAATAGCTTTGGAGCGCTTGGATCGTTCGTCGGCTCATATTTAGTCGGTTTCTTGAAAGCGTTGACAGGCGGTTTCGGTGCTTCTTATATTTTCATGGCAGTATCACTTATTTTAGCTGTCATACTAACAGTTATCGTAAAAAAAGAGAAAAAGACTCATACGAATGATTCTGCGATTGAGGTGAATGTATAATGAACATTCAATTGGCCTTAGACCGGATGACTATTGATGATGCCATCAATATGGCTAAGCGGGTTAAAGACCATGTTGATTGGATAGAAGTCGGGACTTCGTTAATAAAGGAATTCGGTATGGAAAGTGTTAAAAGAATGAAAGAAGCCTTTCCTGATAAGACGATTGTGGCTGATATTAAGACAAATGACAATGCAAAATATGAATTTGAATTATGTTTCAAAAACGGGGCGGATGTTGCTACCGTTATGGGGACAGCGCCAAAGGCGACCATACAGGCTTGCATTAGTGTTGCCCGTCAATATCAAAAGAATGTCATGATTGACTTATTAAATGTTTCTCAAGAAAATCTGGAAATGCTTTCACAGTTTGACCAAGCAATCCTTTGCGCACATGTCAGTAAAGATGAACAAGAATTAAGCGGTAAATCCCAATGTTTAATCCAACTGCCATCTTCAATCATTAAAAATAACCGGATAGCCGCTGCAGGGGGAATAACAATTGACTCTATGAAAAGGCTTGCTTCAGATTCCCCTGAAGTTGTGATTATTGGCTCCGCAATTACTAAAGCTGAAAAGCCGGAAAAAGTCGCAAAAGAATTTAAAGATTTTATTAGGCAGTTAATTTAGGAGGTATTATCGTGTCAGATATTAAAACGATTTTGAAAGAAATTGAATCAGTTCTTAACCGCTTGGATGAAGGGCAGCTTGAAGATACAGCTAAAGAGTTATATGAATCTAAAAGAATTTTTGTTGTCGGGGAAGGGCGTTCCGGGCTTATGGCCAAGTCCTTTGCCATGCGGCTGATGCATTTAGGGGCTCAAGTCTATGTGGTGGGCGAAACGATTACCCCTTCAATACAGCAAGACGATACACTTGTAGCAGTCTCAGGTTCAGGGAAAACAAAACAGGTTGTATGGACAGCGGAAAAGGCCAGAACGCTAGGATGTCAAGTGATTGCTGTTACTGCGAATCCTGAATCGGATTTGGCAAATGCAGCATCTAGAGTGGTTCATGTACCAGCTGCGACTAAATATCGTTCCCAAGGAGAAGCCGCGAGTATTCAGCCATTGGGATCGTTATTTGATCAATGTGCGCATTTGTTATTTGACACTATTTGCCTTAAGTACAGCGGGTTAAGTGAAAATGGCCAAGACCAAGCCTTTGCCCGGCACAGCAATTTAGAATAATCATAAGTCAATATTATGGGACGGCATTTCTATTGCCGCCCCTTTTTTGTAGTAAAGCGTATATAAATTGGCAGGGAAGATGATCATTCGTCGAAGGAGCCAATTTAAGGTTTTAAGTAGAAGCGGGTGTTCCTGTGCCCTAAAGCTTGCCATCAGCAAGTTTTTTTTATTATAATAACTGAAAAATTTATAAAGAATGAAACCATTGCTTAGATGATACGTATATAATGAAAAGTTATTCTTTATGAAAGAAGGGATGATTAACTGATGATGTCTTCAACGAGTCACGTCGTGCAACGGCCGTATGCAAAATTATTTGCCGCGTTTTTTGCAGGTTTGTCAGTTGCCGCAGTTGGATTATACAGCGGACAATTCGTACCGCCGGCGTTAAGGGTGCCGCTGATCATTTGCGAAATTATCTTGATTTTTGCAATGATTATTGTGAGAAGGAAAAAAGCTGTTGGCTATGGTATGATGTTTGCCTTTATGCTTGTTTCAGGACTTACGCTTTATCCTGTTATTGCCCATTACGTAAGTATATTAGGAGCAGATGCAGTGCTTCGGGCTGTTGGCATCTCAGCCTTTGCCTTTGGCGGGACAGCTGTTTTTGCAATGGTAAGTAAACGTGATTTTACATTCCTGGGTAATTTTTTGTTTGTATCGATTCTTGTATTAATAGGTATGGGGCTTTTGAGCATCTTTATTCCGTTCTCAAGCGCAACCGTTATGATTGTTTCACTTTTTGGGATTTTAATTTTTGTCGGCTACACTCTTTACGATTTTAGCCGTTTAACGTTATACGGCTTCACAGAGAAAGATATCCCAATGATTGTTGTATCCGTCTACCTCGATTTCGTTAACCTTTTTATATACATTCTCCAGTTTATGGGGATTATATCAAGAGACTAAAAAGGCTGCCTTTATGGGCAGCTTTTTTAGTACTTTAAGTATAAATTGGCAGCGATGTTGCTAAATCGACGTAGGCGCCAATTTTAGGTATAAAGTATAAGTTCAACAAAGCAAGACTGCGAACGTAGTGAGTTAGCGAGACTTGTGCTCTGGAGTATTAGGCCTCTGTCTACGCCTTTCAGGCTTGCCAATCGGCAAGTTTTCTTTATTATCCACAAATAATTTTTTTCGGGGTCTGACCCCGTGACAGTTTTGTGAAAAGGCCGTAAATGCATTGACATCGTTAAAAGACTCCCAAGTGACAATAATTGGATTGTGAATTGTCAATAATATTATATACTATAAAAGGATTTGTACAATTTTTTGGACGGATAAGGAGGAGCGTTTTTGGCACAGCAAATCATACAGGTTGATGAGAGACCGCCATTAATAAAAAGCATTCCGTTAAGCATACAGCATCTTTTTGCGATGTTTGGTTCAACGGTGCTGGTCCCGCTTTTATTTCATATTGATCCGGCTACTATTCTTTTGATGAACGGCATTGGCACAATCATTTATCTCATTATTTGCCGAGGGAAAATTCCCGCTTATTTAGGGTCCAGTTTCGCTTTCATTTCGCCCGTATTAGTTGTATTAGCTCATCACAGTTACGGGCATGTACTGGGCGGGTTCATTATTTCGGGTGTCATTTTTGTTATCGTTTCATTAATTATTCGGGCCGTCGGGACGGGGTGGTTAGATGTCATTTTCCCGCCGGCAGCAATCGGTGCAATTGTCGCTGTTATTGGCTTAGAAATGGCGCCGAATGCAGCTCAAATGGCAGGGTTAATCAAACCGGCCGGTGCAGGAGCAGGATGGACACCGGATCCTAAGGTATTAACAGTATCTATTTTGACATTGCTGATCACAATTATCGGATGGGTCGTTTTTCGGGGATTCCTAAAAATTATTCCTATTCTGGTTGGTATTGTTTGCGGTTATATTATTGCCGCTTTAATGGGCATGGTGGATTTCTCAAGTGTAGAGCAGGCACATTGGTTTACCCTGCCGCATTTTTACGCGCCTAAATTTGATTTATCAAGCATCCTTATTATTGCCCCCGCGGCATTAGTAGTGATACCGGAACACATTGGGCATTTAATCGTGACAGGAAATATTGTTGAAAGGGATTTAGTCAAGGACCCGGGACTTGACCGATCTTTGCTCGGAAATGGCGTCTCAACCATTATTTCCGGATTTTTTGGCTCCACGCCAAATACAACATACGGTGAGAATATTGGCGTATTAGCTATTACGAGGGTCTATTCAACTTGGATAATAGGCGGAGCGGCTGTCATGGCAATGATTTTATCTGTTATTGGTAAACTTTCCGCATTAATCTCATCCATCCCGTCCCCCGTTATGGGCGGCATTTCAATTATGTTATTTGGTGTTATTGCCGTTTCAGGTTTACGTATTCTTGTTGAGTCCAAAGTTGACTACGCCAAACCGCAAAATATGATTTTAACAGCTGTTATTCTTGTGATTGGGATCAGCGGCGCAGCGGTAAACTTCGGCCCTGTAACATTAAAAGGTATGGGACTTGCTACGGTTATAGGTATAATCATAAGCTTGTTTTTTAAGTGTATCAGCGTTCTTGGTCTATCAAATGAAAAAGATGAAAAATAGAAGCCGGGCTTTTCCTGGCTTTTATTTTTTATCTACAAGAATTTGTTATTGATAAAATAAGAAAATACCTGTATACTTTAATTCGCTAATGAACTAACATGCAAAAGATCGTTTAAATAAATTTGCAAAAAATATTTGCTGGTTGTTAAAGACATCTTAGAGAAAGGGGAAGCATCATGGCAAATAAAAAATTAAATGTTTGGGTTCTAACAGCTTTAGTAGTCGGAAATATGGTCGGATCAGGTATTTTCATGCTTCCAAGATCTTTAGCCGAAGCAGCGAGCCCCGGAGGCGTTTTGTTTGCTTGGCTGCTGACAGGCCTTGGTGTTCTATTTATCGCTTTAGTATACGGAGTTTTATCTGTAAGAAAGCCGGATGTTATTGGCGGTCCGCAAATTTATGCTAAAAAGCTTTTTTCTGAAGGAAGTCAGGCGTCAAGAGTGTGCGGTTATCTTGTTTCGTGGGGGTATTGGGTAGCCAATGTTGCCGGGATTATAGCAGTTATTACAACTTTTGCCGGCTATTTATCAACGTTTTTACCGATCATGAACAGCGCTTATTCATTATGGAGAATCGGAAGTTTAACGGTAACTGTCGGGCACCTTTTAAATTTTATAGTATGTTCTTTTTTACTTTGGGCGGTTTACTTTCTGGTTCTTAAAGGCGTTGAAGAAGCCGGCAAAGTTAACTTTGCAGCAACTGCTGCTAAAGTCATCGGCTTTGTTCTTTTTATTATTGTTACATTATTTGCCTTTCAATCAAGCAACTTAATTCCGTTTGTGGCTGATAAAACAGGAAGCGACGGTCAGTCAGTCGGGATATTTTCGCAAGTTCACCAAGCGGCACTGACAACCTTATGGGCATTTATTGGTGTGGAATCCGCCGTTGTTTTTTCATCCCGAGCCAAAAGCAGCCAAGATATTAAAAAAGCTACCGTTGCCGGACTTTTAATAGCATTAGTTATTTATATCGGCATTACAATGCTCGTGATGGGGACATTAAGCCAAAATCAGCTGATTCACTCATCTAAACCGCTTGTTGATGCTCTTTCAGCTGTTATGGGACATGCCGGCGGATACGTTCTGGCAGCACTTGCGTTAATCAGTTTGCTTGGTTCGACGATTGGGTGGGTTTTACTTACCGCCGAAGTGCCTTATCAATCTGCAAAACAAGGTTTGTTTTTAAAGATTTTTATGAAGGAAAATAAATCAAAGACACCCGTTACATCGCTCATCATAACGGTTGTTATGTGTCAGCTGTTTATTTTTTCAACTATCTCTCAATCGATTTCCGGCGCCTTTGATTTCGTTGTCTATGTAGCGACATTAGCATACCTTATTCCTTATGTGATTGCCTCATTATATTTATTAAAAATAGTGATCAAAGGTGAAACTTATCAATTGGATGGTAAAAGCCGCTTACTGGACGGTGTTGTTGGTTTTATAGCAACTGTTTATTCCTTATGGATGATTAAAGCTGGAACGGCAGATTTAAAAACATTTTTATTCGGAATGGGACTTATTATCATAGGTATCGTTTTCTATCCATTAGTGCTAAAAAATAAACGAGCGCAAAGTTAACAAAAAGCATTCACAAAAAGTTCACAGGGTCAGACCCCGTGAACTTTTTTTGTTGTTGATAAGTTACAATAAGTATTAACGTAATGATTTAGGACGGTGAATAAACCATGGAACGGCCAATTGTATTAATCACAGGTGCTTCAAGCGGGTTTGGACTTCTGACATCAATTGCTTTAGCTAAAAAAGGCTATTATGTGCTTGCCGGAATACGTGATCTCAGTAAAAAAGATGAACTGCAAAAAAGGGCTGCAGCAGAAAATGCAGAAAACGATATTCATTTTATTACATTAGATGTTACAAAAGAAATGGATATTGTTCGGGCTGTTAAAAAAGTTAATGAACAGTTTGGCCGCATTGACGTTCTCATTAATAATGCAGGTATAGCAGTTCCTGATTTTGCTGAATGTTTGTCTTTAGACAAATACCGTAAGCAATTTGAAACGAATGTCTTTGGTGTTATCCGTATGACACAAGCTTGTTTGCCATTAATCCGCTGTTCAAGAAACGGACGGATAATTAATATAAGCAGTATTAGCGGTTTAATCGGGTTCCCGGGCCTGTCAGCTTATACAGCATCAAAGCATGCAATAGAAGGCTTCAGTGAAAGTTTACGTTTTGAGGTTAAACCATTCGGTATAGATGTTATTCTTATTGAACCGGGGTCCTTTGCGACTGGTATTTGGGGTAAGAGTCTTTCCTTTCTCAAAGAAGATAACAATAGTTCGGCGGCGCCCTTTTACCAATTAATGAAAGAACGGTTACTTTATCGCTTCAAGAAAACGGCACCTAAAATGGCCGATCCAGAGGGAGTTATTAATATCCTTACAGATGCTGTAACCGCAAGAAAACCAAAGTTCCGCTATAAAGTCGGGAAAGGTATACATACCATACTTTTTTTAAAAAGAATATTGCCTTGGAGGGTTTGGGAGGCGCTTGTTCTTAAAGAGATAAAATAAAAAGCTGAATCAACTTGACATTCTCCTGTCTATTTTTTTAAATAAAATGAGGAAAAATAAAGATATTTGAATCTAAAAAGCAATTTTTTAATAAAACCTAAAAGAAGAGGTTCAAGATGGAAACGCATGAATTTTACATGAAAAAGGCAATAGAAGAGGCCAAAAAGGCTGAAAAAATGGGTGAAGTGCCTATTGGCGCTGTCATTGTTAAAGATAATGAAGTGATTGCATCTGCATATAATTTAAGAGAGATAACCCAGCAGCCAATCGCGCATGCTGAATGTTTAGCGATAAGAGAAGCGAGCAGAAAGCTTGGGACATGGCGGTTAACGGGTTGTACATTGTATGTCACTCTTGAGCCTTGTCCGATGTGTGCGGGAGCTATTATCCAATCACGGCTTGATGCGGTTGTTTTTGGAGCATATGACCCGAAAGCAGGCTGTGCCGGCACGCTAATGAATTTAATTGAGGATGAGCGATTTAATCATAGAGCGGATGTGATTTCCGGTGTATTAGAAGATTCATGCGGACAATTATTAACCTCATTTTTTAGAAAGCTCCGGGAGAAGCGCAGACGTTAACTTTGCTGATACTATTGATATAAGCATAAAAATGTGGTATATTTGATACTGTCGGAATTCGGAGGCGTACCCAAGTTTGGCTGAAGGGGACTGACTCGAAATCAGTTAGGGCGTTCACGCGCCGCGGGGGTTCGAATCCTCTCGCCTCCGCCATTTTTGATATTTCTAGTAATTACCATTGCTATTATATGTAAGACCAGTTATACTGTAATATACGCTGATCTTTACAGCGTAAATAAATTTGTTATAAACTTTGCCGTGCTAGGCGGGGAGGTAGCGGTGCCCTGTACTCGCAATCCGCTGTAGCGAGGCTGAATCCCTTCTCGAGGCTTTGGTTTTGCAAGGCAGCCTTAAGTAAGTGGTGTTGACATTCGGGTCCTACGCAACGGAAACTCATGAACCCTGTCAGGTCCGGAAGGAAGCAGCAGTAAGTGAGACCTTTCGTGTGCCGTAGGGTTGCCTGGATCGAGCTAACTGCTTAAGAAGCGCTTGTGAAGCCAGAGTCGAAGGAAGGTGCACGGCGTTAATACATATGATTATAAGAGACTGTTGAGTTCATTCAGCAGTCTCTTTTTCTTTTTGGAATTCATTTTATTATAAGGTATAATAAAGTAAACTTGGGTTAAGTCCTTTGATAACCTAGTTGCCCTTATACTTTCTTCCAATATAGTTTAGGGAAATGAAAGTATAAAGAAAACTGGGGTTTAGTTTGATAACTGAAGCGAATAGACTATCTTTTCTCAACTCTGCTTTACGGCTTTTAGCCCGTAAGACATTAAACCTTGATAGTATAAGAATATATTTGGAACAGGAGGGGCTTTCATGGGATATCAAGCGTTATATAGAGTTTGGCGGCCGCAAACCTTTCATGATATGGCGGGTCAAGAACACATCACAAAGACATTGCAGAATGCCTTGGTTAAAGAAAAATTTTCTCATGCGTACCTTTTCAGCGGCCCAAGAGGAACTGGAAAGACCAGTGCCGCCAAAATTGTTGCTAAAGCCATTAACTGTGAACATGCTCCTGTTTCAGAACCTTGTAATGAATGTGAAGCCTGCTTGGGGATTACCAATGGCAGCATATCGGACGTTATAGAAATTGACGCCGCTTCTAATAATGGTGTTGATGAAATAAGAGAAATTCGCGATAAAGTAAAATATGCGCCAAGTTCTGTCCGGTATAAAGTCTATATTATTGATGAAGTGCATATGTTATCGACAGGCGCTTTCAATGCTTTATTAAAAACATTAGAAGAGCCTCCCAAGCACGTTATTTTTATATTAGCAACAACCGAACCGCATAAAATTCCATTAACGATTGTTTCACGGTGCCAAAGGTTTGATTTCAAACGCATCCCGCTTTCATCTATTATTGAAAGACTTCAATACGTCGTAAGGCAGCAGGACATTCAGGCTGATAATGATGCATTAGCTTTAATTGCTAAAGCTTGCGAAGGCGGCATGCGTGACGCTCTGAGTATTTTGGATCAAGTGGCAGCTTACAGTGAAGAGGCAGTCACTGCCCGGGATGTTTTAGAAGTGACAGGTATGGTGTCTCAAGAGTTTGTTTCTGATTGTGTAACGGCCATTGAACAACAAGATGCAGCGGGCGCCATTCAAAAAATCAATGAATTAATGGACAGGGGGAAGGATCCTGTTAAATTTGTTGAGGATTTGATTTATTATTACCGCGACCTGCTGCTTTACCAGACATCTCCGGGATTAGAAGATATGCTTATGCGTCCGGACATCAGTAATGCTTTTAAGCAGCATGCGGAACAAATAGATGTTGACCGTCTTTACGGAGTGATTCAGCAATTAAATGAAACGCAAACAGAAATGAAATGGACAAATCACCCCCGTGTGTTTATTGAGATGGCTGTGGTCAAGCTTTGCCATGATTACAAGCAGGGTCAGGGGCATACTGCACCGGAAAGTGCCGATGTTCTTGAACTTAAAAATCGCTTGGAACAGCTCGAGAATAAATTAGAAAACATGCCAAAAGAGCAAATGGCAGTTAAACAATCGCAGGAAACGAAGCCGCAAAAGCAACGTATGGTAAAACAAAAGGATCTCGCGCTTCCTTTAGGAGAGATGAAAAAAGTTTTATCAGAAGCAACAAAGGAAGATCTGAAGCGTCTGCGCTCATCTTGGCCGGATATGATGGATCGTATAAGATCAAAAAACGTTGCTGCTCACGCGTGGCTGCTGGAAAGTAAACCCGTTGCAAGTTCAAATAACGGCTTCCTGCAAGCTTTCAAATATGATTTTCATTGCCAGATGGTATTAGAAAATAAAAGTAATATCTTACAAATGGTTGAGCAAATCATGCAAGAAGTGATTGGCGAAAAACGCAAAATGTTTCCTATTCCTTTCCAGCAATGGGAAAAGCTTAAGGAAACCTTTATTCAAGAAAACAAAGCCAATCCCCAAAAGGATTCAGACCAGCACGATAACAATGATGATGACCCGCTGATCACTGAGGCAGAAAAGCTTGTAGGGTCTGATTTATTAGAAATTAAAGATTAACTTTTTAAGGAGGAACAAGGAAATGATGAGAGGAAACATGAATAACATGATGAAGCAAATGCAAAAAATGCAAAAGCAGATGGCAAAAGCTCAAGAAGAACTTAAGGATGAAGTTGTTGAAGGGACAGCCGGCGGCGGTGTTGTTGTAGTCAAAGCAAACGGTCATAAAGAGGTTATTGAAGTTAATATTAAAGAAGAAGCAGTTGATCCTGACGATGTAGATATGCTACAAGACCTTGTTTTGGCTGCGATTAATGACGCTTTAAATAAAGTTGATGAATTAACGAATAAACGTTTAGGTCAGTTTACAAAGGGTTTAAATATCCCTGGAATGTTTTAGGAGGCCTTGGCCATGCACTACCCGGAACCTATAGCCAAGCTGATAGATAGCTTTATGAAATTGCCAGGAATCGGACCGAAAACAGCGGTTCGACTGGCTTTTTTCGTTATTGATATGAAAGAAGATGACGTGATGGAGTTTGGAAGGTCACTTGTAAATGTCAAACGTAAATTGATGTATTGTTCTGTTTGTCAAAATATAAGCGACCGCGACCCTTGTTATATATGTGACGATTCTTCACGTGACCGATCGACCATTTGTGTTGTTCAAGAACCTAAAGACGTTATAGCTATTGAGAAGATGAAAGATTACAATGGCCTGTATCATGTCTTGCACGGTTCAATATCTCCGGTTGACGGTATTGGCCCTGAGGATATTAAAGTGACCGAGCTAATCCAACGTTTGGAAGATGAACAGGTAAAAGAAATTATTTTAGCGACCAATCCAACGATTGAGGGGGAAGCTACAGCAATGTATATTTCCCGCCTCGTTAAGCCGATTGGTATCAGGGCAACGCGAATAGCCCATGGTTTGCCGGTTGGCGGGGATTTGGAATATGCAGATGAAGTGACTTTGTCGAAAGCTTTAGAAGGGCGAAGAGAATTGTAGTTAGGGGCTGTTATATATATGTTCAAACGCAAAAAAAAGCTTAGAAAAGAAATTAATGAACAATTACTTAACACCTTAACAAAGTGTAAGAATGACTGGTTAAGACAAAAAAGGATTATAGAAGGAAGTATAGAGCCTTCAGAAGAGGTCATTTATCAATTAAGGCTTTCAGAAGCGAAGTATTTATTTCTATTGAAAGAAATTCGTTATCTTAATTTATCTTTTAATCAAAAACAATAAGTTCTAAATAAGACGGGCCTCCCATATATTTTTATAAAAAACCTGGGGGGCTGACCTTTGGATCCTGTCATAACTATTTCAATAGTTGTTGGATTAATTCTTATTTTGCTTCTCGTTGGAGCACCGTTAAAGCCGATGAGATGGTTAGGCAAAAGTGCGATTAAGCTTCTTATTGGAGCATTTATGCTCTTTTTATTAAATACAATTGGGACATCCTTCGATATACACATGCCAATCAATATTATGACAACCTGTGTGAGCGGTTTTTTGGGCGTGCCTGGTCTAGCCGCATTAGTTATTATTAAATATGCCATTCTCCCGTAAGGCTGCTGAGCGGCCTTTTTTATATGGTTAACCATTTATCATATTTTTTCTTAAAGATGTTGACTTATTTATACCATAGTGATATTATAAATCTTGTCGATTTTATATTGTTCTTCACGAAATGGACAAAAAAACATATTGACATTATGAAACTATAATGTTATTATTAATAGCGTCGCTTTTGAAAGAAACAAAAGCACGATGAAAAAAAGTTGTTGACAAGATGAAAACAACTTGGTATAATAAGAAAGTCGCTATTGAGCGATTGACTTAAATGATTAAGAGATTGTACCTTGAAAACTAAACAAAAGCCAAGCGTGATTGAAAGGGCAACTTTTCAATAAAAGCTAAGGATCATAACGATTGAAAGTACAGCTGTTTAACAGCTTTAATAAGGATG
>NZ_JBHTCO010000032.1:0-15526 GCF_042665295.1 Scopulibacillus cellulosilyticus | reverse complement strand
GTTTTAAGCGTTATGATCGTTTACGATTACGTGTTTTATTACATCATCAATATAAATCAATGGGATATCAGTTAGGTTAAGGAGTAGGAACTATTACTCCTACCCCAACATTTGACGTAGAACCAATTTTTTAGAAGCTGGGCATGATAATTTATGAAGAAGAAAAAAGTGCTTTTAGAAACGGATATTTTAAGGAGATGATTCCATTGGAAAAGGATGATTTGACAACGTACAAATACCTTTGAAGGAGGGTGTCTCCGAAAGATAAATAGCCGAATTACCTAAAAAAACTTTTCTTCTTCAAGAGGGGTTTATCCAAGCGATAAATCCCTCTTCTTTATTTAAATAAGTTTCCGCAGTGTTTCTTTTGGGACTTCGCCGTTATATCCAAAAAAGTTACCGACCATTTTTACATATTCTGTAAAAGTTATCGATCGATTAAGTGTTGTTGACCACCATCTGTTTGGATTATAGTTATTATATTCGCTTGCGCAATAAGTCAGTCTGATACCGGAATTTTTATAAACATCCTGAAAATTTTCTTTGACTCTTCTCATATGATAGTTAGAAGATACAACGATGGCAGAATGAAAACCATATTTCTTCATTAATTTTTTAGTATATAAAGCATTATCTGTCGTACTTTTCGCCCTATCTTCCATTATGATTGAGCTCTTAGGTACACCAAGTTCCTGAGCACCTTTGTAAAAATAATTTTCCAGTCCGTTTGAAAACATCAAATAAGGTGCATAACCTTTATTGTATAATTCAATGCCTTTTTTTAAACGGCCCTGATCTCCGCTTAATACGATAATAACATCCGATTTTACCGGCTTTTGATTGATTACAAGAAGATCCCCGGCATATCTCAGAAAAACAAGAACAAGGCACACTAAAACTGCTGCTACTGTAAAAAATATTTTCTTTTTTGACATGATTCTCCTCACCCTAAACTCTCATAGAAAAATACTATATCATGAAATGACGGTTTAAGAAACATATTAAAGCGTACAATCAGGTGGAGTGTTCTCTCCACCTGATTTTTGATTCTTATTGAGGGCTGACTATATTTTTTAATCCAAAATTAAATAACTCTGCATATCTGGGATTCATTCTTAACAGCTCAGTAACGGTAATAAAATGATAACCTTCATGTTGGAGTTTTGGCAGAATTTTATCCAGTGCTTTGACAGTTTGCGAACGATTACCCCCGGAATCATGTAATAGGATAATGCTTCCATTACGAATGTGGGTTAGGATATGATTGGCTATACGATCGACACCAGGGGTTGCCCAATCTCTCGGGTCTTGATCCCAAGACCATAAGATAATTTCAAAGTTTTCAATCTTGGCGATATCGATAATATCACTGTTTAATCCTCCTCCAGGGGGACGAAACAATTTAAGTTGGGGACGTTGGTAAGCTTCTATAAGATGCTCTGTACGGTTAGCTTCATCCAAAAATTTCAGGTAAGAGATTTGTCTAAGGCTGACATGTGTGTATGTGTGATTGCCAAGTTCATGTCCTTCTTTTACCTCGCGCTTTACGAGATAGGGGTATTTTTCTATTCTGTTTCCTATAAGAAAGAATGTAGCCTTAGCGTGATATTTTTTTAGTATATCTAATATTTCGGGAGTATAGACAGGATGTGGACCGTCGTCAAATGTAATTGCCGCGACTTTTTCATTTGTAGGGACTTCCCAAACAATATCGCCTTTTAGTTCATAGTAGTTCCGATTAAATGTAAATCCATATACATGAGAAGGGCAATAAAATATTAACAATGGAATAAAGTACAAAAAACATAGAATATGCCGTTGATTTAATCCCATATATTATCCCTCCACAAAATAAGCTAATCCTTATTATTTTTCAATACGGTTTTTATCATACAGTATTCATATAGAAAATCCTTCCAAAGGTCTATAAAACCATTATTTAGTTGTAAGAAAAACTAACTAGACGGATGGGAGAAATGGATTAATTTTTGTCAATTCGAGTGTTCTTCATTGTTTTTATAAAAAGATAGGTTCAAAATTATTATTGCGGCCGCACTTATAGATTTAAGATAGATAGGAGATGCGGAATAATGTGTGGGATTGCAGGTTGGATCGATTTTACACGTCAATTAACTGGAGAACAAGCAACTTTGAAGAAAATGGCAGATACGATTGAACATCGCGGGCCCGATGCGGAAGGATTTTGGATCACTGATCATGCTGCATTGGCGCATCGCCGTTTAATTGTTATTGATCCTGATGGCGGCAGCCAGCCGATGCTATATCGTGAAGGTGAACAGCTCTTTGCAATCACATTTAACGGAGAAATATATAATTACAAAGAATTAAAGCAAATTCTTGAACAGAAAGGGCATAAATTTCAAACGACTTCCGATACGGAAGTATTACTTCATGCCTACATAGAGTGGAAAGAAGATTGTGCCAAGCATTTAAATGGTATTTTTGCCTTTGGCATTTGGGATGAGAAACAGCAGCAATTTTTTATGGCGCGTGACCATCTAGGTGTTAAACCTTTGTTTTATGCACAAAGAGGACAAGCCTTAATTTTTGGATCGGAAATAAAAGCTATTTTAGCGCATCCTATGGTAGATGCTGAAATTGATAGAGAAGGCCTCGCAGAAATTTTTGCAATTGGACCAATGAGAACACCCGGTGTCGGTGTTTTCCGGGGAATTCATGAGCTTCGTCCCGGTCATTTTATGGTTTGTAATAATAATGGCATTCATATTAAGCCGTATTGGAAACTTGAAAGCAGGCCTTATGAAGATACAGCGGAAACAAGCGCTGAAAAGATCCGCGAACTGCTGATAGATACTGTTAAAAGACAGCTGCAATCAGATATGCCCCTTGTTTCTATGTTATCCGGCGGGCTTGATTCCAGCGCATTAGTCTCGATAGCAGCTGAAATGTTTAAGAAAGAAGGCAAAACACTTCATACCTATTCACTTGATTTTGTCGACAGCGATAAACATTTTGAACAAGACCTTATGCATGTTAATCGTGATACACCATTTGTATATAAAGTTTCCGAAGCGATGGGTACGGAGCATCACGAGAGAATAATGGATGCCCCTGAACTGGTTGATAATTTGTTAAAACAAATGTATGCAAGGGACTTACCGGGCATGGGAGAAATGGAAACATCCCTCTATCTGTTATTTGGGGAAATGACAAAGGATGCGACCGTTTCTTTGTCCGGGGAGTCAGCGGATGAAGTGTTCGGCGGCTACCCGTGGTTTTATAAGGAAGAATTTTTGAAGGCGGATACATTCCCGTGGGAATATGCCGCAGCAGGGCGGTATAACATTCTTAATCAAGAGATGTTAGAACATATCCAACCCGAAGATTATATTAACCGCCGTTATTCTGAAGCTATTTCAGAAGTCCCTAGACTTGAGGGCGAAAACAAAATTGATACCAGGCGCAGGGAAATGCAATATCTCAATTTAACTCGTTTTCTTCCTTTCCTGCTTGACCGGAAAGACCGGATGAGTATGGCGCACGGCTTTGAAGTCAGGGTGCCGTTCTGTGATTACCGTATCGCTGAGTATTTGTGGAATGTTCCCTGGGAAGTTAAAGCTGTTGATGGTATGGAAAAAGGCATCCTCCGCCGGGCGGTAAAGGGCATCCTTATTGATGATGTCAGGACAAGAAAGAAGAGCGCTTACCCGTTTAATCAAAATCCGGCATATTTACAAGGCGTCGCAAGCTGGATGAATACCATTTTAAAAACAGCTGATGAACCGATTATGCAGCTGATAGACAAACAAAAAGTTTCTGCAATAGCGGAGGGAAAGACTGACATAGAGCCGCAATATGCTGCCAGACTATTTGACTACCTGATACAAGTAAATGAATGGCTGAAAACTTATCAAATTAAATTAGTCTGATTCCTAACTCCGGAGTTTGTAAACTCCGGAGTTTTTATGAAATAGATGTTCCTAAAAGAATGTATATGCATAGACTAAATAACAGGTTTTATTATATTGATTAAGGGAATAGAACTTTATGGCTCTAAAATAATGTTTGTTTTATTATAGAATTCGCTGTATGATAGAGATTGCCCGAGCATTTTTGCCAGAGAGGAGTTGATAACTTAATGAGTATTGACAGTTCGACACCAGACCCCGAGACCCATTCGGAGGAAGTTTTCATACTGGCCCGCCTGGACAGCTCCTTAAGTTGTCAACAACAGGTAAAGGCAGGGAATGATTAAACTTCCTCATAACATGAGGAGGTGGCACCATGCTGAATATTTATTTGACAGATGAACATGGCAAGTTAAATGAAGTGAATGAATTAACAAAAGGCTGCTGGATTAACCTCATAAGTCCAACAACCGAAGAGATTAAGTATGTGGTTGATCATACTGAAGTTCCGGAAGATTTTATTAGAGATCCTTTGGATGATGATGAAAGATCACGTATAGAAAAAGAAGATCAAAATGTTATTACCATTGTTGATATTCCGGTTAAAGTCAATGATGACTCGGATTCGGCTTTATATGATACAATTCCTATTGGTATTATCGTCACGCCCTATTACTTTATAACGGTTTGCTTACAGAGTAATCCAATTATTGATAAATTTATTCAAAACAAGGTTAAGGGTTTCTTTACCTATAAGAAAACGCGGTTCACTTTACAGATTCTATATATGATTTCCACTTTTTATTTAAATTATTTGCGGCGCATTGACCGTAAAACAACGGAAATAGAAAATGAGCTTTCCCGGGCTATGAAAAATAAAGAACTGTTCAGCTTATTGAGCCTTGAAAAAACACTTGTTTATTTTACAACCTCTTTAAAGGCCAATAACATCGTTATGGAGAAAATGTTAAAGCAGCACTTTTTAAGAATGTACGAGGATGATCAAGATTTGCTTGAAGATGTTATTATTGAAAATAAACAGGCCATAGAAATGACCGAAGTTTACAGCAAGGTCCTTAACGGCATGATGGATACGTATGCCTCGGTTATTTCCAATAACGTTAACTTTGTTATGAAATTCTTAACCGCTGTTACCATTGTTCTTACACTGCCGACAATGGTCGCCAGCTTTTACGGAATGAACGTACCTATTCCATTTCAACATAAACCGGATGCAATTTTGTTTCCTCTGATTATTTCAATCGGTTTATCAGTTATAACAGCTGTTATCTTTTGGAAGAAAAAATATTTTTGAAACAATAGGCTGAAAGCTTCGGATATTTCCGAAGCTTTTTTATATACGGCTTTGGTAATTTCTATATTCTAAATTTTCTTTCGAATTATCAGGGTTGACAGGCATTATTGGTTAAATTAAGGAATAAAAAAGTATTACCATTAACTAAAAATTCGGTTTAATGGAAATATTGCATACCGTCTTTGATTTTGGATATAGCCAAATAAAATGTAAGCGTTTATAATTAAAGAAAGAAGGTGATTTATATGGCTTTGGAAATGATGCAAACGCAAACGTTGAATCTGAAGATGTCCCCGGCCTTATATCAAGCGATTTCATTGCTTCAATATACAAATACCGAGCTCTATGATTTTATTAAAGAACAAGCGATGGAAAATCCGCTGATACATTTGGAAGAATCATCTATACCTTCGAAGTCTTTGATGTCCGGATGGCAGAATCAGCCGCCCGATAAAACAAGAACCGATATTATCGAAGAGACGATAAGCCATAAAAGTGATTTCAGGGATTCACTTTTTCAGCAGGCAAGTGTTTTATCTATAGATAATTCTTTGAAAAAGGCCGTTCATTATTTAATAGACAGCCTCAATGATATGGGATATCTTGAAGAACCGCTGGATTTATTATCGGAAGAGTTGAATATTGATCTATCATTATTTGAAGAAGCGTTAACAGTATTACAGAGTTTTGATCCCCCGGGTATTGGCGCCAGGAATTTGCAAGAATGCTTATTGCTCCAGCTGAGGGCTTTACCGGACAGATCACCGTTAGCAGAACAGATTGTATCAGAATTTATTGAAGTCTTTGTCACAGGAGACTGGGCATTATTAAGTGAAGATCTTGGTGTTTTCGAAAATGATGTTCAAAAAGCGGTGGAGATCATTCAGTCACTTCATCCAAATCCCGTGGATAACTTTGAGCAGCATCCCGTTCAATACATTGTTCCGGACGTTACTATAAAAAAAGATGAAACCGGTTATCGATGTATCATGGAAGACTATTTCTTGCCCCAGCTGTCAGTCAATTTTGATGATTATCGTGTTTTTAGAAAAGACGGCGATAAGGAGACAAGGCGTTATCTGCAAAAAAAATATCATGAAGCTCAATGGCTGATACAGAGCCTTTCTAAGAGAAAGCAAACATTACTCCAAGTGACAGAAATTGTTATTGAGCGTCAGATGGCATTTTTAGATAATGGGCCTTCCTATCTGAAGACATTAACGTTAGGCATGGTGGCAGATCAATTAGGTGTTCATGAATCTACTGTCAGCAGGGCAATAAAGAATAAGCATATTCAAACCCCTCATGGACTTTTCACGTATAAAGAACTGTTTGTCAGAGGTGTCAAAACTTCAGAAGGATCGGTCTCAACATATGATATTAAAGAGACGATTAAGAGAATGATTGCTTCTGAAAATCCCGAAAAACCTTTGTCAGATCAAATGATAACTACAAAACTGCAAGAACAAGGTATTCAGATTTCAAGGCGGGCAGTAGCCAAATACCGGGGGGAATGCGGCATTTCCTCTTCAACAAAACGTAAAAAGAAGGCATGAGCCATGAAAAGGGAAATCGTGTTGTATACAAAAGAAAATTGCCCTTTATGCCAAGAAGGGAAAAAGAAGCTCGACATAGTTTGCGAAAAATATCATCAAAGTTTTCAAGAGGTTGATATATATCAGGATGACAGCCTTTTGGAACGGTACCAGTTGATGATCCCGGTCGTAACGATAGACGGCCGGGTTGTTAGTTGGGGGAATTTATCATTAAGTGAGTTAGAAGACTGTTTGAATTCGCCGTAACCAGAAGGTTATTGAAGTTCTGCTTTATTTTGGAGTATCAGCTGTTGGATACGCATCAAGGCTTGGCATTAGCCAAGTTTTCTTTTTTCTTGTTGATTTTCCGGTGAATAAAAAATGGTGCATATAAGATCAAGAAAACAATAATAATGATTGCTTCAAGCGTAATAATGTACCAAGGCCACGGGCCGAGGTAATCTAAGATAGACGGGATTTTCGGTTTTTTCATGATGTACAAGTAGTTAGCGTCCAACAAATGATTGACGACAAATATACAAGCCCCATAGATGTCTAATATTAATATACTTTCCCAAAGCGAACGAAATGTCGGCTTATATTTTTCAACAGCAACCATAAAAAGGCAAGCAAGAAACACACCCCCGTGTGATACGAAAAATTCAATATATCTAAAATGCGGAAAAGAATAAATGCTAAGATCAGGGGTCAGTATCGCTTGTATTGAACTGCCAAGGCCGGCGAAATAGGTAAAGTTAAACAAACCAACGCTTTTGGTCAATAACATAATGATCGCAAGCAGAACTGTAAGATCGCTGAGCTCCAAAGGCAAAGAAAAACGGGGAGACCAGGCATGAAAGTAAATGTACCATGTTTGAAGACTGATCTCTGCTATGATTAACAAGACAGCAAGTGAGTATCGCAAGAAGTTTTCCCATTTTGGCTTCTGAAGCACCCGCCTAAATATAAATAGACAGACACTAAGCAAGACAATAATCAATAATGTAAGAAGATGTTCTGCAGAAAAAATATGAAAATGGCTGCCTTTAAAGTTATATTGAAAATAATTCACATGCTGTCACCCCGTTTATTTAAAATCTCCATCTCTACTCTTTTTATGAATACATTATCTAAATAAGTTTTTTTACTTGAAAAAAGTATTTTATTTTTGGTATTATAATTTTGTAGCAGTTGGGACATAATTTGACTGACTGGGACATTTCGAGTCCTTGCATTCGCGGAAGGAGGATGACTGTGAAGCGTTTACTCGACTTACAAAAGAAGCTTATACCAGATGTTTTAGATATCATGTCTGAGCGTTACCGTATCCTCCAGTCGGTTCATTTTCTGCAGCCTATTGGCAGAAGGACTTTGTCTGCCAATTTAGGATTAACCGAGCGAGTTTTGAGAGGCGAAGTGACCTTTCTTAGTAATCAGGGCTTAATCAACATGTCAACAAATGGTATGTCTTTAACTCCAGATGGAGAGAGTTTGTTAGAAGCTCTAGATGAAATTATGAAAGATGTATCAGGACTGAAGCAATTGGAGAAACAATTAGAGAAGGTTTTAGGTATCTCTCGCGTCATTATCGTCCCTGGCGACAGTGATGTCCAGCCCTGGGTCAAACATGAAATGGGACGTGCCTGCGTTGCGGAAATGGAAAATCAAATCAAAAACGACAGTATTATTGCTGTTACAGGCGGGACAACTGTAGCGGCTGTCGCTGATATGATGCACCCATTGAAGCAGTTAAATTCCGATCTTTTATTTGTCTCTGCACGAGGCGGTTTAGGAGAGCAAGTTGAAAATCAGTCAAATACCATTTGTGCAAAAATGGCAGAAAAAGCAGAAGGACGCTATCGTATGCTCCATGTCCCGGATCAGTTAAGTGATGAATCATATTTCACATTAATTGAAGAGCCGAGTATACGCGAAGTTCTTTCCCTCATTCAGTCAGCAACAATGATCGTTCATGGCATTGGAGACGCGAGAACGATGGCTAAACGCCGGCGTTCAAGCGAAAAGCTGCTTCAAAAAATTGAAGAAGAGAATGCTGTTGCTGAAGCCTTTGGATATTACTTTGACCAAAATGGGAAAATTGTTCATAAGGTGAAAACCATTGGTATGAAGTTAGAAAACCTTTATGATAACAAAACACTCATTGCTGTGGCTGGCGGAAAGTCAAAAGCAAAGGCGATTGAAGCTTACTTCAAAGAAGGTCCCAATTCCATACTGGTCACTGATGAAGGTGCAACCGAAGAAATACTTAATCATAGTTAATAAAATATTTTTATTGTAAATAAGGAGGCCGTTAATAATGGCAGTTAAAGTAGGTATTAATGGATTTGGTCGTATTGGACGTAATGTTTTTCGTGCAGCGCTGAATAACCCCGATGTGGAAATTGTAGCAGTTAATGATCTTACTGATGCAAATATGCTTGCACACCTTTTACAATATGATACAGTACATGGCGAATTACCTGTAAAGGTATCTGTAGATAATGACAACCTTGTTGTTGATGGTCAAGTCATTAAAGTTTTAGCTGAACGCGATCCTGCTCAATTAGGCTGGGGAGATCTTGGCGTCGATATCGTTGTTGAATCAACCGGCCGTTTCACAAACCGTAATGATGCAGCAAAACATATAGAAGCCGGCGCGAAAAAAGTTATTATTTCTGCCCCTGCAAAAGAAGAAGATATCACGATTGTTATGGGTGTAAATGATGATCAATATGATCCGGCAAAACATGATGTTATTTCTAATGCATCTTGTACAACAAACTGCTTGGCACCTTTTGCAAAAGTGTTGAATGACAAATTCGGCATTAACCGAGGTATGATGACAACAGTTCACTCTTACACAAACGACCAGCAAATTCTTGATTTGCCGCATAAAGATTACCGTCGTGCCCGTGCAGCTGCACAAAACATCATCCCTACAACTACAGGAGCTGCAAAAGCTGTTGCACTTGTATTGCCTGAACTTAAAGGCAAGTTAAACGGCATGGCTATGCGTGTGCCAACACAAAACGTGTCAATCGTTGACTTAGTTGCTGAATTAGGCCAAGAAGTAACGGTTGAACAAGTCAATGAGGCTCTTAAAGAAGCTGCTAACGGCGAATTAAAAGGTATTCTTGATTACACTGAGGAACCTCTTGTATCAAGCGACTTCAATGGCAATAGACATTCTTCAACAATCGATGCCCTCTCAACAATGGTTATCGAAGGCAATATGGTTAAGGTCGTTTCTTGGTATGACAATGAAACAGGCTATTCAAACCGTGTTGTAGATTTAGCCGCTTATATTGCTAAAAAAGGGTTATAATATTTCAGATAGCACTTAATGATAAAGAGGAGAAACTTTTCTCCTCTTTACGACATTTATACTTATACGGTGAAAACGTCAGCAGACTTAGATAAATGTCGGGAGTCAGCGGATAATAACACCCCGGTATGTCATCTAAACCATAGGCGGAGAAAAAATTTTGGCGCTTATGGAAGTTTCACTTTATTATTGGTCAACTTTAAAGTAGATTAATAATGGAAGTATAAATGTATCTTTACATATTAGTGCAAAGGGAGGGTTAACTGTTGAACAAAAAAACGATTCGTGATGTTGAATTAAACGGTAAGACTGTTTTCTGCCGTGTAGATTTTAACGTACCGCTTGAAAACGGTGAAATTACTGACGACACAAGAATTCGTGCGGCATTGCCAACGATTCAATACTTGTCAGAAAACGGAGCAAAAGTTATTTTAGCTTCACATCTCGGCCGTCCGGACGGTCAAGTGAAAGAGGAACTCAGACTTGATCCTGTAGCAAAGCGTTTAAGTGATTTGCTTGGTTCTGCTGTAGTAAAGACTGATGAAGTTATTGGGGATGAAGTACATACAGCCGCTTCTAACTTAAAACCTGGTGATATTATGCTTATTGAAAATGTGAGATTTCATCCGGGTGAAAAGAAAAATGATCCTGAATTAGCTAAGGCTTTCGCGGATCTTGCCGATATTTATGTTAATGATGCTTTTGGAGCGGCTCACCGGGCACATGCTTCTACAGAAGGTGTCGCTCACCACATTCCTGCTGTTGCCGGGTTCTTGCTGGAAAAAGAACTCGAAATCCTGGGCAAAGCAATGGAAAATCCGGAACGGCCTTTTACCGCAATTATTGGCGGTGCCAAGGTTAAGGATAAAATAGGCGTTATTGATAACCTTTTGGATAAGGTTGATAACTTAATCATTGGCGGCGGCCTGGCTTATACTTTTATTAAAGCGATGGGTTATGAAGTTGGAAAATCGCTTCTTGATGAAGAAAAAATTGATTTAGCCAAATCGTTTATGGAAAAGGCTGAGCAAAAAGGTGTGAACTTCTACACACCAGTGGATGTTGTGGTTGCCGATGACTTTTCCGAAGATGCAAATATAAAAGTCGTCCCAATAGAAGATATTCCTTCAGACTGGGAAGCGCTTGATATAGGTCCGAAAACAGTTGAAAAATATGCAGAAGTGATCCGTTCGTCCAAGCTTGTAGTTTGGAACGGCCCAATGGGAGTATTCGAAAAAGATGCCTTTGCAAAAGGGACAAAAGGCATTGCTGAAGCACTTGCTAATGCTGATGGCGTATATTCCATTATTGGCGGCGGAGATTCCGCAGCGGCTGTCGAAAAGTTTGATCTGGCAGATAAAATGGATCATATTTCAACCGGCGGCGGCGCCTCATTGGAACTAATGGAAGGCAAAACCTTGCCTGGCGTTGCTGCTCTGAATGACAAATAGAAGTTGTTCAAATTCTATTAGGACTTGAACAGCATTAAAAGAAGGTGTAACGATGCGTAAACCAATTATTGCCGGAAACTGGAAAATGAATTTGACATTATCTGAAGCGCATGACTTTGTAACAGAAGTAAAAAGACTTGTGCCGCCGGAAGATACAGTTGATTCTGTTATTTGCGCGCCTGCGCTTTTCCTGGACAAGCTTATTGAAGATACACAAGGAAAAGAGTTAAAAATCGGTGCGCAAAACATGCATTTTGAAGAATCAGGCGCCTATACAGGCGAAATCAGTCCAGTTATGTTAAAAGACATTGGCGTATCATACGTCATTCTTGGACACTCTGAACGAAGGGCTATGTTTGCTGAAACAAATGAAACGGTAAACAAAAAAGTTCATGCCGCATTTAAACATCAATTGATCCCGATCATTTGTGTCGGTGAAACACTAGAAGAACGGGAAAATGGAGATACAAAATCGCTTGTAAAAGAACAAGTGTCTAAAGCATTTGAAGGAATTAGCGCTGACCAGGCCCAAACAGCTGTCATCGCCTATGAACCTGTTTGGGCTATCGGAACGGGTAAATCTGCATCTGTTGAAGATGCTAATGAGGTTTGCCGTTTTATCCGTCAAACATTAGTTGAATTGTATGACCAAGCAACAGCTGATGCGGTTCGTATTCAATATGGCGGCAGCGTTAAACCTGAAAATATTAAAACTTTTATGGCTGAGTCCGATATCGACGGCGCCTTAGTCGGCGGCGCAAGTCTCAAGCCGGAATCATTCTTACAACTTTTAGAAGGTGTTAATAATGACTAAAAAGCCCCATGCTTTAATTATTCTTGACGGTTTTGGGCTTCGCGAAGAAACCCAGGGCAATGCGGTGGCGCAAGCAAATAAACCTAATTTTGACCGCTACTGGAATCAATATCCACATGCGACGTTAAGAGCTGATGGGGAAAACGTTGGTTTACCGAAAGGACAAATGGGAAACTCTGAGGTGGGCCACATGAATATCGGTGCCGGCCGCATTGTTTACCAAAGTCTTTCGCGCGTAAACTTATCCATTGAAAAAGGCGAGTTCTTCGAGAATGATGCCTTCCTTGAGGCTATGAAATATGTTAAAGAAAAAGGGACCAATCTGCACATTATTGGTTTGCTTTCTGATGGCGGTGTTCATAGTCATATCGACCATATGTTTGCCTTAATGAAGCTGGCTAAAATACAAGATCTTAAAAATGTTTACATTCACGGTTTCTTGGATGGCCGCGATGTTGCTGAAAAATCAGCAGAAAAATATATTAAGCAAACTAAGGAAAAAATAGCTGAGTACGGTATTGGAGAAATAGCAACATTATCAGGCCGATATTATGCTATGGACCGCGATAATCGTTGGGACCGGATTGAAAAAGCTTACCGTGCAATGGTCTATGCAGATGGCCCTGATTATACAGATCCGCTTGAAGCTGTTGAAGATTCTTATAAAAACGGCATCTACGATGAGTTTGTGATTCCGTCCGTTATTAAGCACGAGGATGGATCGCCTGTTGCAACTGTTAAAGACGGTGATGCGATTATTTTCTTTAACTTCCGTCCTGACCGCGCGATTCAAATTTCTCAAGTCTTTACGAATGAAGACTTCCGCGGGTTTGACCGGGGAGACAAGCTGCCTAAGGATATACACTTTGTTTGCCTGACTCATTTCAGCGAAACGGTAAATGGCACAGTGGCTTTTAAATCAATAGGCTTGGATAACACATGCGGTGAAGTGTTATCGCAAAATGGCTTAAACCAGCTGCGAATCGCGGAAACAGAAAAATATCCTCACGTCACCTTCTTTTTCAGCGGAGGACGTGAAGAGGAATTTCCTGGAGAAGAGCGGATTCTCATTCCATCGCCGAAAGTCGCAACTTACGATTTGCAGCCGGAAATGAGTGCTTATAAAGTAACAGATGCACTGTTAAAAGAAATTGAAGCGGACAAGCATGATGCTATTATCCTAAACTTCGCCAACCCGGATATGGTGGGACATTCGGGTAAATTGGAACCGACCATTAAAGCGGTTGAGGCGGTTGACGAATGTCTGGGTAAAGTCGTTGACGCTATTATTGCTAAAGGCGGCGCAGCAATTATCACAGCAGACCATGGTAATGCTGATGAAGTGCTCACCCCTGAGGGCGAACCAATGACAACACATACAACCAAACCTGTCCCAGTCATAGTTACAAAAGATGGTATTGAACTGAGAAAAGACGGCATCCTGGCTGATTTATCGCCAACCTTACTGGACCTGTTAAATGTCAAGCAACCGAAAGAAATGACAGGCAAGACATTGATAAAAAACGAAAAATAATACTTGCAACACGTACCACAACCAAATTCGTTCATATTGTTGCCAAATAGGTTTGGGAGCGCACACTTGATTTAACCTGAAACATCGATGTGAATGATAAATTTGGACAAAGTAAGTTAAGGAGTAAGGGTACCCAAAAAAAATACTCCGACTTATAAAAAACGTCTTTAAAAGGAGAGATATAAATTATGTCAATGATCGTTGATATCTATGGCCGCGAAGTCCTTGATTCCCGCGGCAATCCAACTGTCGAAGTTGAAGTATACTTAGAATCAGGCGCTTTTGGACGCGCACTTGTACCAAGCGGTGCATCAACCGGTGAATATGAAGCAGTTGAACTTCGCGATGGTGAAAAAGACCGTTACATGGGCAAAGGTGTCCTTAAAGCTATTGAAAACGTTAATGATGTTATTGCGCCAGAGCTTGTTGGTTATGATGCACTTGACCAAGCTGGCATTGACCGTGCACTTATTGAGCTCGACGGCACTGAAAATAAGGGTAAATTAGGTGCCAATGCCATTCTTGGCGTGTCTATGGCCGTAGCTCATGCTGCTGCAAATTACCTTGAACTGCCTCTTTACCGTTATCTCGGCGGTTTCAATGGTAAAACATTGCCAACGCCAATGATGAATATCTTAAACGGCGGCGAACACGCTGACAACAATGTTGATATTCAAGAATTCATGGTTATGCCGGTAGGTGCTGAAAGCTTCCCTCAAGCGTTGCGCATGGGTGCGGAAATTTTCCATAACCTTAAATCAGTACTTAAAGACAAAGGCCTTAATACGGCTGTTGGTGATGAAGGCGGCTTTGCACCAAACCTGTCATCAAATGAAGAAGCCATTCAAACGATTATTGAAGCGATTGAAAAAGCTGGATACAAACCTGGCGAACAAGTGAAAATCGCCCTTGATGTCGCATCCAGCGAACTTTATGATAATGGCAAGTATCACTTCAAAGGTGAAGGTGTGTCACGTACATCAGATGAAATGATTGAGTTCTACCGTGACTTGCTTGATAAATATCCAATTGTTTCAATCGAGGATGGTCTTGATGAAAACGATTGGGAAGGATGGAAGAAGCTAACGTCGGAGCTTGGCGATCGTGTCCAGCTTGTTGGCGACGACCTCTTTGTTACGAATACAAATAAGTTAGCTGAAGGTATTGAAAAAGGTATCGGCAATTCTATCTTAATTAAAGTGAACCAAATCGGAACGCTGACAGAAACCTTTGATGCCATTGAAATGGCTAAACGTGCCGGCTACACTGCTATCGTATCCCACCGTTCAGGTGAAACAGAAGATACTACAATTGCAGATATCGCAGTTGCAACAAATGCAGGTCAAATTAAAACTGGTGCACCATCACGTACTGACCGCGTCGCTAAATATAACCAATTGCTCCGTATTGATGATGAGCTCGGTGAATTAGCGCAATACGGCGGTAAAAAATCTTTCTACAACCTTAAAAATATTTAACCGATTTTTAAAGGAGATGCTCACGGCCGGAGCATCTCTTTTTATGTTTAATTATTTTTAGGCTCTATAATATTTGTTGGGGTATGAGAAAAATTAAAACAAAAAAATACACGCAAGCTCCTTAATCCTTTACACTTGAATTGTCCAGAAACAAGAGAAGGATAGGAGTTACGTGTATATGCAT
>NZ_JBHTCO010000031.1:0-9869 GCF_042665295.1 Scopulibacillus cellulosilyticus | reverse complement strand
TCTTTTAGAATTTGTTTAATAACACCACTTTTATGTTTCCCCATGTTCCCACCCCAAGGTAAATCTACGAACATTTTACCGAACAATTATCCACAAGTCGACATTTTATAGTTTCCTAAACAATAAAGAAAACTTGGCAGAGCCAAGTTTTTCCAAATCAAGTGCCGGCTAAATTGTACTTGGTTAGGACATTTTGTCTAACACAACTGAGATGGATTAATACGGCTTGTGATGTTAATTAATTGATCAATCATGTCATCTAATTGTTCGTTTATGTTTTTATCAATCAGCTTTGATTCATTGTCAAAATATTGGTCATCAATGACAATTTGCTCAGATAACGTTAAAGCGTGCATGCCTCTTAAGACAATGCGTAAGTTGTTAAGCGCATTAATCCCGCCTTTACCTCCTCCGGCTGTTGCAGCAATAGCAGCAGGTTTTCCTTTAAAATAAGGCTTTCCAAGGTAATCCAGGGCGTTTTTAAGCGCGCCGCTCATACCGTTATGGTAGTCGGGTGTACAAATAAAAAAGCCATCAGCGAGGCTTGCATAGCTCCTTAATTTCTTAACCTCAGCATGTTCATTATGATCTATTTTAAATATCGGCAATTCATGAATGCTTACATCAAAAAAAAGGGTTTCTATTTGACGTTTTTCTAACATAAATTGTGCGATCTGAACTAAACTACGAGTAGTGGATTCATCTTGTGAATTTCCGTTAATCAGACATATTTTCATCGGTATCATCCTTATTATTTCTTATCAATCCATATTATATCAATTTAATCGCTTGATTTCCTAGGTTAATAAGTATAAATTTTATTCCTTCAAAGGATGTATTTTATTTGCAACTATAGTATGATTTTTATGCTGACGAGGATTAAATGTAAAGGTGATGTGATTATGATAACGCAATGCGAAAAAAGCGAAGAATTAGATCAACTCGTAGAAAGAGCGAGAACCTATACAAGCAAGGGTAAAGTAGCAGATTACATTCCGGCTTTGGGACAAGCTGATCCAAACGCCTTATCAATTGCTGTTCACTATACAGACGGCAGATGCCTTGCTGCCGGGGATACTGAGAAAACTTTTACTTTGCAAAGTATATCGAAAGTGCTGACATTGGCATTGGCAATTATGGATAACGGTGAAGACTATGTATTCGAAAGGGTCGGCATGGAGCCGACGGGTGATCCGTTTAATTCTATTGCCAAACTTGAAACGATGGTACCGTCTAAACCGTTAAATCCAATGATTAACGCCGGCGCATTAGCTGTTACAAATATGTTAAGCGGTAACACGATTGAAGAAAAATTAGGGAGGCTTTTGGCCTTCGTACATGATATGACAGGCAAAACGCATATTACTTATTCAAGTAAAGTTGCCGAATCCGAGTTTAAAACGGCAAATTTAAACCGGTCTCTATGCTATTTTATGAAGGAGCATCACATTATTAAAGGTGACGTTGAAGAATTAATTGATCTTTATACAAAGCAATGTGCAATAGAGGTTAATTGCAATGATTTAGCGCGAATCGGTTTGGTGATTGCTAATGAAGGCAAAGATCCGGAAACCGGCAGGGAGATTATCCCTAAACAAATTTCAAGGATCGTCAAAACATTTATGGTCACATGCGGGATGTATAATGCTTCAGGGGAATTTGCGATTAAAGTTGGTATTCCTGCCAAAAGCGGTGTTTCCGGAGGAATAATTGCCGCTTACCCAAATAAATTAGGAATTGGCATATGCGGACCGGCATTAGACGATAAAGGCAACAGCATCGCAGGTATAAAGTTATTAGAAATGATGTCGGCAAGATACGGATTAAGTATATTTTAAATAACAAGAACCTCAACCCTAGCTGGATTGAGGTTCATTATTTCCCATGAGTTTTTTCCCGCTTGGAAGAAACAGTGTAATAATAGTGCCAATAATCGGTAAAACCACAAATAAATCAAAAACAACACTAACACTGTATGTATCAGAAATCCATCCCATTAATGTTGAGCCGATCCCTCCGGCGCCGACACCTAAACCTATCATCAGTCCCGAAGCCAAACCAATGTTGTTAGGCAGCATCATTTGTCCATAAACAACGGTAATGGCAAATGATGATAAAATAAAGAAACCAAAAAGCAAAAGATCAATAACTGCCAGAACACCAGTTACATGAGGAAGGATCCATGCAAACGGAATTGTAATAAACATAGAAATGAAAAGGAGCCATTTATGGCTGATTCTATCCGAATACCTTCCGCCTAAAAATGTACCGACCGCACCGGCAAACAAGAACAAAAAGGTAAGAATATCCCCTATTTTTAGCGGGATATTGTGATGTAAATAATAAAACGGCAAGAAACCGGCGACGCCGATTTGTGTCCATGAGCGAAAAATAACAACGATCGTCAAGCCGACTAAACCCAGAATATGCGTTTGACCCGTAATAGCCTTTTTACGCTTTTTACCTTCTTCTAAGCTGTGCCGGTACCATGGAAGTATTTTAACGATAATCAGAGAGCCGGCAAGTCCAAATAATAAAAACCATCCGAGACCTTTTACACCGGTAGCTAATAGAAATAGCGGCAACATGAGAGGACCAACCGCTTGCCCAAAGTTCCCGCCAACTTGAAAGATCGCTTGAGCTGTTCCTTTTGCCTGACCGGCGGCAAGATGAGCGCCCCGCGAAGCTTCAGGATGGAATATCCCGGAACCAAGTCCCGAAATGCCTATCATAATAAGCAGCAGCCAATAAGATGGCATAAACCCGCTGGCGGCAAGACCTAATCCAGTGATGAAAATACCAATAGGCAAAAACCAAGGTTTTGGGCTTTTGTCAGTAAAAAGACCAAAAAACGGCTGCATGACCGATGATGTTAGTGATGATACAAGTAAAATTGCACCTGCCTGCGTATAAGAAAGATGGAAAGCTTGCTTATATAACGGCATGAGAGCCGGCACGACACCGGTAGTCATTAAGTCATTAATAAAATGCGTGGTACCTAAACTAAAAAGTTCTTTTCTAGCCTTTACCCGCTTTTTTTGCTTAAAAGTGACTTCCACAAATTCTGCCCCCTTTTTTTATATATTTTGCATGATTCCTGTAAAAAATGGCGATAAATGCCTATAGCGTCAAAAATCATGTATCCCCATTATATAGAAGTTTTCTTTTTAATTAAATAACATTGACTTGATTATCAAGCATTTTAATTCATTTGCGATCTAAGCCGAAAACAATAGGGGAATTAGCGGCATGTGCTATAATTGGGTTAGACACTTGGACTTATTAAGCAATGGTAAGACTCTTATAAGGAGCATGATAGACATGAAAATAATATGTTTCGGGGATAGTGTAACGCGAGGCGTTTCTTATGTTCGCGGACGCCTGCGGATTTTAAAAGAAACTTATCCGTCGATCCTGCAGGAGTTGTTGGGGGATCAAAATGAAGTCATTAATAAGGGTGTCTTTAATGATAATTCAGACTTGCTTTTAAAACGGTTGGACAAGGATGTTATTTCGGAAAAGCCTGATGTTGTACTGATTCAAATTGGCGGTAATGATTGTAATTTCCATTGGGATGAAGTTGCAAAACATCCGGAAGATAATCATGAACCTATTGTCCCTCTTGACCGGTATTTAAATAATGTTAAAAGGACAATAGAACGGATTAAAGGAATCGGCGCTGTGCCTGTCTTATCTACTTTGCTTCCATTAGATCCAAAACGTTATTATGAATATATTTCAAGGATTAATAATAAATCAATTGCACAATGGATAGCAGCCTGCGGCGGGATTGAGCATTGGCATGGGATGTACAACAGAGCTTTGAAGCAATTGATAAAATCAGAAGATATATTAAGTATTGATGTCCGGACGGCATTTAAAGAAAGTGACGATTTAAGTGTGTTATTAAATGATGACGGTATTCATCCCTCCCCTAAAGGATATACCGCAATGGCTAAAATTTTTAAGCGGGGACTCCGAAATTTAAAAACAGAAATAGCAAAGGTTTAATTCTTTAACAGCAACAATCCCTTCCCATGTAAACGGGAAGGGATTGTTTTTATATATACGGTTTGTGCGTCATTTGCCGGGTAAGTATGTAGTGTTATGAAAACCACCTATTTTAACCAGCCGGCAAATAAAGATAATATTCCAGCGGCAATCAGCGGACCAACCGGTACTCCCCGGAAAAATGCTACACCAATGATTGTGCCAATCATAAGACCTGTCACAATATATGGATATTGTGTAAGTAATCCGGCTCCTCTGCCCCCGAGCCAGGCAACGCCAACCCCGATAATAATAGCCGAGATCCCTTGAAAGCTTTTAACTGTATTCAAGAGATTAGAAAGCGGGACTTTACCTAAAGCAATTGGAGCCAGTACCCCCATAGTCAGGATCGCTATCCCTATTTTCATACCATATTGACTAACCCAAGTCAGAGGCTGGTCAAAAGGGAGGAGGCGAAGGATAATTAATACGCCGCCTGCAGCCCAGACAGCCAGATTCTTCGAAAAAATACCAAGAAGAACAATAACAATTAAAATAATATACGGTTCCATGTATTCTTACCCCATTTCAAAAAAGATATAGATCTTTTCGGTAGTATCATATTGAATAATCTTGACCATAGTTCTTGGCGGGCGTTCTATGTATGTTCTCTTATAGAGGTTGTTCAAAAGGTCTTGCAAATATTGCAACATTAACAAATTCAAAGGCAGGAAAGAGCATTCAATTACTTTTTATACATTAAATAGATATCTTTTTCAATGGTATAATGGGCCTTAGGAGGGGATGAGGCTGTTTAAAATGTCGCTGCAAACAAAAATACTTGGACTTGTTTTATCGCTCGTTTTTTTAATTATTGTTTTATTAACAGCTTCTTTCACTTACATGGAAGGGGAGCAAATTGAAGAGCAAAAAGGACAGCTGGCTCTGCAGATTTCAAAAACAATTTCAACGATGCCCACGATCATCAATGCTTTTAATACGGATGATCCTTCAAAGATTATTCAGCCAATTGTTGAGAAAATTAGGAAGAAAACAGGTGCTGAATTTATTGTAGTCGGAAATAAGCAAAGTATTCGCTACTCCCATCCAAATCCCAAAAGAATCGGCCATAAAATGGTTGGGGGAGATAATTACCGGGCGCTGGTTTTAGGCAAATCTTATATATCTAAAGCAAAGGGGTCTCTGGGAACTTCACTAAGAGGGAAGTCTGCTATTTTTAATCATAACGGTCAGATCGTTGGCATAGTATCAGTAGGGTTTCTTTTTGAAGATATTAAAGTGCAAATTATTAAAAATATCATTAAAGTAAGTTTAATATCTCTTGCCGTTCTTATTATATCTATTTTCGGGAGTATACTGTTGGCACGAAACATTCGAAAAGATACTATGGGACTGGAACCCTATCAAATCGCGGCTCTTTACAAAGAAAGAAATGCTATTTTACACTCGGTAAAAGAAGGGATTATTGCTGTTGATAAAAACGGGGTCATTACGATGATGAACCAAACCGCAAAGCACCTTCTAAATTTCTCGGGAGACTTTCATAACAAAAAGGTTGAAGAAATCCTTCCAACAACTCGTTTGTATGAAGTTTTACAAACAGGAGAACCGCAAGCCGATAAAGAGATGGTTTTAAAAAACAAGACAGTCATTGTTAACCGTACGCCTATTTTCGACAAAAATAATAAAGAAGTCATAGGTGTGGTCGCATCATTTCGCGATAAAACGGAGATTGAACAAATGGTCAATACGCTTTCAGAAGTTCGAAGGTATTCAGAAGACTTGCGGGCGCAAACCCATGAGTTTACGAATAAATTGTATGTCTTGTCGGGTTTAATACAGTTAGGCGAATATGAACAAGCAATGAATATGATTCAAGATGAAACAGCAGCACTTAAGTTCCAAAACCGTATTTTATTTGATCAAATTAAAGATGTTAAAGTACAAGCAATACTTCTTGGGAAATTAGGAAAGGCTTCTGAAAAAAAGATAAGGTTTGATATAGATTCAAATAGTTCATTACAATCATTACCGAAGCAAATGACTCTTTCTCATTTGATTATTATTATTGGAAATCTTATAGATAATGCTTTTGAAGCTGTTGCTGGAACAAAGGACGCTTGCGTTAATTTTTTCACAACAGATCTTGGACAGGATATTATTTTTGAAATAACTGATAATGGCGCTGGTATAAATGAGGAAGATATATCGCTTCTTTTTAACAGAGGGTTTTCCACCAAAAGCGGTCATGAACCAAGAGGGTTTGGACTGGCAAATGTAAAGGAAGCAATTAACGAATTAGGCGGATGTATTGAAGTTCAAAGCAAAATTGGGGAAGGCTCAATTTTTATAGTTTACCTTCCTAAAGATTCAAAAGGAGGGCTGAATAATGGAACCGGTTAAAACGCTTATTGTAGAAGACGACTTCCGGGTGGCAGATATCCATGAAAAATTTCTTGAAAAAATTCCGGAGGTTAAGGTCATAGGTAAAGCTTTAAATGCTGAACAAGCTCTTGAACTTTTACAAGAAAATAGCGTTGACCTAATATTGCTGGATATCTATATGCCTGACCAGCTGGGAACTGATCTTCTTTCCACAATAAGACACCAATTTCCAGATGTCGATATTGTTATGATTACGGCCGCGACAGATAAAGCATTTCTTGAAAAAGCGATGCATCATGGTGTGCAAAATTATTTAATTAAACCCGTAACGATGGAGCGCTTCATTAACATTATTAATGAGTATATTGAAAAAAAGGAACTTATTCAGTCCCGAGATGAAATTGATCAAGAGTTTGTTGATAGACTTTTTGGAAAGTCATATAAA
Source organism: Scopulibacillus cellulosilyticus (assembly GCF_042665295.1). Classification (NCBI taxonomy): domain Bacteria; kingdom Bacillati; phylum Bacillota; class Bacilli; order Caryophanales; family Sporolactobacillaceae; genus Scopulibacillus; species Scopulibacillus cellulosilyticus. Next base: position 3,028 of record NZ_JBHTCO010000031.1, on the reverse strand, counting down.
GATAAACAGATCAACGATACAAAGTTCCCAAAAGGGATTGATGAACTGACACTTAGCAAAGTTTTAGATGTTCTAAGCAGCAGTGATGAGGGTCTTTCTGCTGAACAGGTTGGTAAAAGGATGGGCGCATCCAGAACAACTGCAAGGCGCTATTTGGAATACTTAATTTCCGCTAATTATTGCAGGGCGGAGGTAGAATACGGTATCGTCGGACGGCCGGAGCGCAAATATTATAAAAATCTTATATAAAATGGACTGAGATATTGAAATTGCCCTTCTGGTAAAGGCGCAATTTCAATATCTTTTTTCTTATTTTTCCTTTGAAAGCATGCCGTTAATATAATTAATAATCTCTTCAGGATTCCCTGATACGCGATTTTCTCTGGTTTCATCTTTCTTTAATTTATCCAAAGCTTTTTTATAGACTTCTTTTTCAATGTTTTTTGGCACAACAACCACACCGTCGGCATCACCAATGATAAGGTCCCCCGGCTGAACAGTTTTTCCTCCGCATGAAATGGGTTCATTAAGTGAACCTCTGCCATATTTTTGACTTGCTGCAACCGTTGTTCCCTTACAAAAGACCGGAAAGTCCAATTTTTTAACATCAACGATATCCCGAATAACGCCATCGACAACGATGCCGCCTACTCCTAATGTCTGAGCCATTCCCAAAATAAAATCTCCCGCCACAGCAAAATGCCGGTCACCTTTTGCATCTATAACTAAAATGTCACCGGAACGGGCCTCTTTAATCGCTTGTAAGACGAGAAGATTATCGTTCATTGGCACTTGGACAGTGAATGCTCTGCCGCATATTTGATATTCTTCTTTTAAGGATTTAATAAGCGGATCAAGATGATTCATACCATTCATAGCATCTGAAATACAGGTGGTTGGAAGAAATTCAAATTCTTCAATAGATTGAGGCATGTTAACCTCTCCTTTCCTATTAAAAAAACTATTACCTTATTATTAAGGTAATATACAAATGAAAATAAATAAAATTCTAATAACTTATGGATAGTCATAATTAAAATGAAACTATAAAAAAGTCTTCGTGAACAAAATGAACAAAATAATTATAATTGTCTTTAATCACTTTAAATTGAAAACGGTTACAAAACTGAAAATATGTTATACACTTTGAATCAGAAAACAAGGAAATTATTTATTTCCTTTAGTTTGAAAATAAGCAATTTATTTTAATTTTTAGGAGGTATGAGAATGTTAGCCATACTTGGTTACGCTATGATTGTTGTTTTTATGTATTTAATTATGTCAAAGCGTCTATCGGCACTTATCGCATTAATGGTGATACCCGTTATTTTTGCTCTCATTGGCGGCTTTGGCAAAAACATTGGAACGATGATGATGGATGGACTGAAAGATGTCGCGCCTACGGGTATCATGATCCTGTTTGCCATCCTGTATTTTGGCATCATGATTGACGCGGGCCTATTCGACCCCGTTATTTCCAAAATACTAAAAGTTGTTAAAGGAGATCCTTTAAAAATCGCTATCGGAACAGCAATTTTAGCTGTACTTGTTTCTTTGGACGGCGATGGAACGACAACTTATATGATCACAATCTCTGCAATGCTGCCTCTGTATAAAAGGATTGGTATGAAGCCATTAACATTGGCAGGCATCGCGGTATCCGGCTCGGGTGTTATGAATTTACTTCCATGGGGCGGGCCTACAGCAAGGGCTATGACGGCTTTGCATATTGATGTATCTGAACTGTTTGTTCCTGTCATACCATCAATGATCGGCGGCGTCCTTTTTGTTTTCTTTATTGCATATGTTCTTGGCAAAAAAGAACGGAAAAGAATCGGTGTTTTAGATATTGATGTTGATCAAAGCATTGCTGACCAGCAAGCTGCAGCTGTTGAAGGCATTAATATTAAACGCCCGAAATTAATCTGGATTAATTTCATTTTAACTGCAGCTCTTTTAGTTGGTCTTATTACTGAGGTACTGCCAACTCCTGTATTGTTCATGATTGGGTTTGCGATTGCTGTTTTGATTAATTACCCAAGATTGGCCCAGCAAAAAGAACGCATTGCTTCTTATGCAGGAAATGCTTTATCCGTTGTTTCATTAGTTTTTGCAGCAGGGATTTTCACAGGCATTCTTTCTGGAACAAAAATGGTTGATGCGATGGCCCATGTATTAATTTCTCATATTCCAGCTTCATTAGGGCCTCATTTCCCTATCATTACGGCTATAGCAAGTGCACCGTTTACTTTCTTTATGTCAAATGATGCTTTCTACTTTGGCGTGCTGCCAATCATCGCAAAGACGGCGGCTTCTTATGGCGTCAGTCCAGTAGAAATAGGCAGGGCATCACTTCTTGGGCTTCCTGTTCACTTATTAAGCCCGCTTGTTCCTTCGACGTATTTATTAGTCGGGATGGTAGGCGAAGAATTTGGCGATCTCCAGCGCAAGTTCTTAAAATGGGCATGCGGTTCAGCTGCTGTTATGATCATCGTGGCATTAATAATAGGAATTATTTCATTTTAGGAAGAAAATTAACGGGTAACGCTTTGAAAAAAGGTGTTACCCGTTAATTTATGGATTTAAAACTTTTTGTTGACGAATCATAAATGAAGTGATATTATAAATCTTACTGTTGTTTAGAGGCGTGTTTTTATAAAACAAAAAAGATATTGACATTATGAAACTACGATGTTAATATTAATAGCGTCGCTTTTGAAAGAAACAAAAGCACAGCAAAAAAGTTGTTGACAAGATGTTCGCAACTTGATATAATAAGAAAGTCGCTGTTGAGCGATTGACTTAAATGATTAAGAGATTGTACCTTGAAAAATTGTACCTTGAAAACTAAACAAAAGCCAAGCGTGATTGAAAGGGCAACTTTTCAATAAAAGCTAAGGGTCATAACGATTGAAAGTATCGCTGTTTAACAGCTTTAATAAGGATGTTCGCATCCAAACTTTATTGAGAGTTTGATCCTGGCTCAGGACGAACGCTGGCGGCGTGCCTAATACATGCAAGTCGAGCG
>NZ_JBHTCO010000030.1:0-2740 GCF_042665295.1 Scopulibacillus cellulosilyticus | reverse complement strand
TGGTTTTAAGCGTTATGATCGTTTACGATTACGTGTTTTATTACATCATCAATATAAATCAATGGGATATCAGTTAGGTTAAGGAGTAGGAACTATTACTCCTACCCCAACATTTGACGTAGAACCTTAAAAAAACATCACATAATTTTAAACAAAGGGTTCATAATATAATTAAAAGGCTTTGGGAGAGCATTAAAATGTATAAACTTTTTTAAGTGTTTGACAGTTGTTACGTAATGTGGTAAATTAGAGTAAACCATTTTACTATTTTTATATAAGGTTTGGATGTAAGAATGAAGTACCTTCGCCGAAGTGTAGTAATTTTTACTTCCTACACGATAACGAAGGTACTTTTTGTTTGGTCTATACTTATGTAAGTGGTTAAATGGTTTCATTTCAATAGCGCCAAGCGCGCAAGGTTTTAGGGAGGCATTACACATGCAAAACGGTAAAGTAAAATGGTTTAATGCAGAAAAAGGTTACGGCTTCATCGAAGTTGAAGGCGGAAACGATGTATTCGTTCACTATTCTGCAATCGAAGGTGAAGGCTTCAAAACGTTAGAAGAAGGTCAAGAAGTTAGCTTTGAAATCGTTGAAGGCAACCGTGGCCCACAAGCTGCTAACGTTGTAAAAGCATAATTGCTACTTAAACCGAAATGAGCCAGCAGTCCTTTTAAGGGCTGCTTTTATATTGGCGTGTAATGATATTTTTCTTTTAAAGAAAAAGGCTTTTCAAATTCAGCGAAATTTAGTATAATATAATATGTGTCGTTATTAATAAGGCCCCGTAGCTCAGGGGATAGAGCGTTGGTTTCCTAAACCATGCGTCGGGAGTTCGAATCTCTCCGGGGCCGCCATACATAAAAAAAAAAATTAACTTTTATAAAATATTTCTAATAAAAAGCATTAAATAAAAGCGCTTTCCTTTACTTCCTTGAAATATGGGGATTGAAAGAAAGCGCTTTTATATTTGTGGAGAAGAGTATTTGAAATATAAATTTAATAAAAAAATTATCAATAATTATGAAGGTTTTTAATACATAAAACAAGAAGTATGTTATGTACTAAAATTTTTAAGGAGGGCATGGACTGCATGGAACAAAACACACTGAATGTTAGCGAAAAATTAGCCGACTTTTTAAAGGGAACTAAAAAGCTTTATATTAACGGCGAATGGGTCGAAGCTCAATCAGGTAAGACTTTCGAAACGTTAAATCCAGCGACTGGAGAAGTACTGGCGACAGTCAGTGAAGCGGATGCTGAAGATATTAATCGTGCTGTAGAGGCTGCAAGAAAAGCTTTTGATGAAGGCAAATGGTCGAAGATGAGCGCTGCTTCGAGAAGCCGGTTAATCTACAAATTAGCTGATTTAATGGAAGAGAATAAAGAAGAACTTGCCCAACTTGATACATTAGATAATGGTAAACCAATCAGAGAAACGACAAACGGTGATGTACCGCTTGCCATAGAACATTTTCGTTATTATGCTGGATGGTCAACCAAAATCGTGGGACAAACAATCCCAGTAGCAGGTAAATTTTTCAACTATACAAGGCATGAGCCAGTCGGTGTGGTTGGCCAAATTATTCCATGGAATTTCCCTCTGCTTATGGCTGCCTGGAAATTGGGGGCAGCGCTTGCAACAGGCTGTACTGTTGTACTGAAACCGGCGGAACAAACACCGCTTTCAGCGCTATATCTTGCCCAACTTGCTGAAGAAGCCGGATTTCCTAAAGGTGTTCTTAATGTTGTACCTGGTTACGGTGAAACAGCGGGAGCAGCTTTGGTTAAGCATCCTAAAGTGAATAAAGTGGCATTTACAGGTTCAACTGTCGTAGGTAAAGGCATTATGGCGGAAGCATCAAACACTTTGAAGCGTGTAACGCTTGAACTTGGCGGGAAATCCCCGAATATTATTTTGCCTGATGCCGATATGTCAAAAGCCATTCCGGGCGCATTCTCAGGCATTATGTTCAATCAAGGTCAAGTTTGCTGCGCAGGTTCCCGGTTATTTGTTCAAAAGAAAGCCTTTGATAATGTGGTAGCTGACCTTGTTACCCACTCTAAGAGTGTCAAGCAAGGCGAAGGCCTGAGACCTGACACGGAAATGGGACCGCTGGTTTCCAAAGAGCAGCAAGATCGGGTTGTCAATTACATTAATAAAGGAAAAAGTGAGGGTGCGGAACTGCTGACAGGCGGTACGTATTCAGATAAAGGTTATTTCGTTGAGCCGACAGTCTTTGCGGATGTAAATGATGAAATGACAATCGCAAAAGAAGAAATTTTCGGGCCTGTTGTAACTGCAATGCCTTTTGAAGATCTGGATGAAGTCATTAACCGGGCAAATAACAGCAATTACGGGTTAGCCGCTGGTCTTTGGACGGAAAATGTTAAATCAGCCCATTATGTAGCAAATAAATTGAAGGCCGGAACGGTTTGGGTTAATTGTTACAATGCTTTTGATGCCGCATCACCGTTCGGCGGTTATAAAGAATCAGGTATGGGCAGGGAAATGGGATCTTACGCATTAAATAACTATACTGAAGTTAAAAGTGTATGGATTAACTTAGGATAAAATAAAGAAAGGATGCCAATGATTTGGCATCTTTTTTCATTGTTTAGGAAACTATAAAATGTCGACTTGTGGATAATTGTTCGGTAAAATGTTCGTAGATTTACCTTGGGGTGGGAACATGGGGAAACATAAAAGTGGTGTTATTAAACAAATTCTAAAAGAACA
>NZ_JBHTCO010000029.1:0-2247 GCF_042665295.1 Scopulibacillus cellulosilyticus | reverse complement strand
GAATCGTAAGATTCCGTACTCGTATCGGAGTTTTTTGCGTCATTATAGCAGGTACGCGGACAAGTATAAAGCGACTTTGCGCATTCGCAGAAAACCAGGCGAAATCCTGGAAGTTGATTGGGCAGGATCCACAACCTTCGTCATAGACAGAGATACTGGGGAGAAGATAAAGGCGTATGTTTTCGTTGCAACGCTACCGTGCAGTCAATTATCGTATGCGGAAGCAACCTTATCAATGGATCTACATTCGTGGATTACCGCTCATAACCATGCGTATAAGTATTTTGGGGGCACTACACAAATTATAGTGCCAGATAATCTTAAAACGAGCGTGACAAAACATACCACACGTGAGTTGGTCTTGAATACAACGTATCGGGAAATGGCGGACTACTATAACACCGTTGTGATGCCTGCTCGGGTTCGTACGCCGAAAGATAAGGCAAGCGTTGAAGGCTCGGTTGGTGTTATCTCTACATGGATTATTGCGGCATTAAGAAATACCCATTGTTTCAGTATCGATGAGTTGAATGAGGAAGTTTGGACGAAATTAGCTGAATTCAATCAGCGCCCCTTTACTCGCAAAAAAGGGTGTCGTTTGTCGGCATTTGAAGAAGAGGAGAAATTTGCGCTTTCACCTCTTCCGTCTGTGCCTTACAAAATGTCCGAATGGAAAACAGCGAAAGTACGTCCTGATTATCACATCTCTGTCGAGAGTATGTTTTATTCTGTTCCATATGAATATATCAATCGACAAGTCGAAGTGAAATTTTCAGATGACCTCGTTGAAATCTTTTTTAATCATATGAGAGTGGCTTCTCATAAACGATTATATGGGAAGTTTGGTCAGATATCCACCATTCGTGACCATATGCCTGATAATCATAAGTTATTCGTAGATCAAACGCGTGAAGCAGCGATTGAATGGGCTGAAAGTATCGGGTCATCAACCTTAAACGTCGTTCAATACATTCTAGATACTTTCCAAACGGAAAAACAGGCGTTACAGTCCATATTTTCGTTAAAAAAGTCTGAGCGTCGTTACACAAAATATGAAATTGAACGTGCATGTAAAATGGTTATTTCTATGACGAAAAGACCGACGGTCAAAAGTATTCAAACGATATTGAAGAACAATAAAAAGAATGACGCCGAGCAAGAACTGAAACGTAAAACAGACACCAGTAAACATAACTATGGCTTCACGCGTGGAGCTTCTTACTATGGGGGAACGGATAAATGATGAACGAACAAACATTAACAAAATTACACGAAATGAAATTGAACGGTATGGCGGAAGCCTACAAGGAACAAGCATTGAACAAAGAATTTCAAAAGATGAGTTTTGAAGACCGTTTTTCTTTACTCGTCGATTTAGAACATTCCCGTCGTAAGAGTAATAAGCTTCAACGTTTGATAAAAACAGCCACTTTTTTAAACTCAAATGCCTGTATTGAAGATATGGAATATTACGAGGATCGTAGATTAGATAAAGAGTTGATTTTAAAACTGGCCAGTGGCAACTATATTCAAAAATGTCACAATATCATATTAAAGGGACCCACCGGTTCGGGGAAGACATTCTTAGCCACAGCATTCGGAGTATCTGCTTGCCGCCAATTTTATAATGTGAAATACATTCGCCTACCAGAATTACTGGATGAACTGACACTCGCAAAATTAGCAGCGGATGGAAGCTATCGGAAAGCCATAAAAAAATACACGAAAGTTCATTTACTCATACTTGATGAATGGCTACTGACAGATTTATCAACAGATGAAGCGGCAATCCTACTGGAAATTACAGAAGCCCGTCATAAAGTGGCTTCAACTATTTTCTGTTCACAAATTGATCCTAGTGGTTGGCATCTAAAATTAGGAAGTGAAACAATTGCGGAAGCTATTTTAGACCGCATTATCCATGACTCCTATCAAATTTTAATAGATGGAGACGTTTCTATGCGTGAGCGTCATGGGTTAGGCAGGTAAGTCTGATATGACAATTATGACAAGAAAGGACCTACAAAAAATTGAGGAATACTACTACTGGGTCGGTTACAAAGACTGGTCGCCATTCCCTGATGAACTAAGGTCAAAGCTTCTAAGTGTCTATGGAAAGGAACCTTCTCCTTATAGTTGGACAGAGCAAGATATTTTTGAAGGTTCCAGAAAAGTTATCATTGATTACTTCGAAAACAGATCTAACTAATTGAAGAAGGAAGGTCCTACAGCTTAGCAAACCGTTAA
>NZ_JBHTCO010000028.1:0-1719 GCF_042665295.1 Scopulibacillus cellulosilyticus | reverse complement strand
TTGATTACGGCCACTTGATTTTACCACCCTTGCCAAGTTATTTACCACGGTTTGCCAAAGAATTTACCACCCTTCGCCAACGTATTTACCATTGAATATAAAAAGCCCTACAGATTGGTACTGCACCCCAGAAGTTAGAGTAAAAAATCTAACTTCTGGGGTGTTTTTTATATGGCAAAGTACAGCGATGAATTTAAATTAATGATGGTGAAGGAATATCTTGATGGTCCTTTGGGTTATAGGTTATTAGCTAGAAAATATGGCATACCAGAATGGTCAGTCATTAAAAAATGGGTAAATGCATATAAAGCATTTGGTAAAGAAGGATTAAGTAAAAAGCGTTCTAGAAAGGTTTATCCTGTTCAATTTAAGTTAAATGTATTAAACTTTATGAAACAAACGGGCGCTTCTTACCAAGATACCGCAATTGAATTTAAAATGAACGAACCATCACTTATTGCGAAATGGAACATAACTTTTCTTAAAGAAGGGATAGAAGGGCTCAAAGATAAAACGAAAGGACGGCCTTCTATGTCTGGAAAAAGAAAACCGAAACAATCAAAACAAGAAGAAGTCATGTCACGAGAAAAGCAATTGGAGCACGAAAATGAACTGCTTCGTTTAGAAAATGCTTATTTAAAAAAGTTAAAAGCTTTTCAGGACAACCCGGATGCCTACCTCGAAAAGCACAAGCAGCGTTGGCATTTGAACTCAAAGAAGAAGGATTTAAATTAAAAAACGTGTTAAAGGTAGTAAATATACCAGAAGCAACCTATCATTACCATATTCAACAATTAAAGAAAGAGGATCCAGATAAAGAATTGAAAGATAAAATTACCGAGTTGTTTCAAAAACATGGCGGAAAATACGGTTATCGTCGTATCCATTTAGAATTAAAAGGGGAAGGCTATAAAGTTAATCATAAGAAAGTACAACGAATCATGAAAGAGCTTGGCTTAAAATGCGTAAAGTTCACCCGAAAATCACGTTGCAATTCCTATAAAGGTAAAGTTGGAAAGGTTGCAAAGAATCGCTTAAATCGCCGATTTAGCACGCCTATTCCTCTACAAAAGCTGGTAACAGACGTTACTGAATTTAAGTGTACAGGAAATGAGAAACTTTATTTGAGTCCGATTTTAGATCTGTACAATGGGGAAATTATATCTTATGGCATCTCAAATAAACCAACATTGGATTTTGTCCTCAAGCCACTTAATCAAGCAGTAGAAATAGTCAACTGCGAAGCGGCATATCGAACGACAATACATTCAGACCAAGGATGGCATTACCAACATAATAAATGGGTAAAACTCCTGAAGAAAAACGGAATCTTCCAGAGTATGTCCAGGAAGGCTACTTGTGCAGATAATGCCGCAATGGAGAACTTTTTTGGGATTATGAAACAAGAAATGTATTATGGTGAATCATTACTGTCCTATAATGAGCTAAAATGTAAGATTGAGAAATACATTTACTATTACAATAACGAACGAATTAAAGTAAAATTGGCTGGTTTAAGCCCAGTACAATACCGAACTCAAACCAGCCAAACAGCTGCATAATTAAAACTCTAACTTTTCGGGGTCACCACCTTAACGGTTTGCTAAGCTGTAGGACCTTCCTTCTTCAATTAGTTAGATCTGTTTTCGAAGTAATCAATGATAACTTTTCTGGAACCTTCAAAAATATCTTGCTCTGTCCAACTATAAGGAGAAGGTT
>NZ_JBHTCO010000027.1:0-1461 GCF_042665295.1 Scopulibacillus cellulosilyticus | reverse complement strand
CATCCTTATTAAAGCTGTTAAACAGCTGTACTTTCAATCGTTATGATCCTTAGCTTTTATTGAAAAGTTGCCCTTTCAATCACGCTTGGCTTTTGTTTAGTTTTCAAGGTACAATCTCTTAATCATTATAATCAGTTATCTAACAGCAACTTTATAAGTATAACAAATCATCATTATTTTGTCAATGTTTTTTAAATCTTACTTTGTTGCGTTCTTACTTCAAGAGCAACGTTGTTAATAATAACATTGAAATTAAACGATGTCAACCACATTTAAACAAAAAAGTGGTGGAGCCTAGCGGGATCGAACCGCTGACCTCCTGCGTGCAAAGCAGGTGCTCTCCCAGCTGAGCTAAGGCCCCACAATTTATATCAATGGTCGGGAAGACAGGATTTGAACCTGCGACCCCTTGGTCCCAAACCAAGTGCTCTGCCAAGCTGAGCTACTTCCCGTTTTAAAAGTTTGATGTTAGATGTTCGAAGTTAGACTTTTTGTATTGCCTCGAAGCTTAACTTTTATTCTAACTTCTTATCTCCAACCTCTAAATTCTAGAAGATGGCGCGCCCTGGAGGATTCGAACCCCCAACCTTCTGATCCGTAGTCAGACGATCTATCCAGTTGATCTAAGGGCGCAATTGGTGCCGAGGGCCGGACTCGAACCGGCACGGTAGTCACCTACCGCAGGATTTTAAGTCCTGTGCGTCTGCCAATTCCGCCACCCCGGCACTATTCATTTAAATGGAGCGGAAGACGGGATTCGAACCCGCGACCCCCACCTTGGCAAGGTGATGTTCTACCACTGAACTACTTCCGCATTTATATATAATGTGGTGCGGGTGAAGGGACTTGAACCCCCACGTCGTAAGACACTAGATCCTAAATCTAGCGCGTCTGCCGATTCCGCCACACCCGCGTTTTGGATGTTGGACATTAGATGTTTGAAGTTGGATTCCTTTGAATCTCATCGAAGCAAAAGCTTTATTTTAACTCTTTACTTCCAACCTCTAAATTTCTAAAATGGTGAGCCATGGAGGATTCGAACCTCCGACCCTCTGATTAAAAGTCAGATGCTCTACCGGCTGAGCTAATGGCTCATAATTTTTTAGTTAATAATAATCATTTACCTTAAAGGCTTGTCTTATGCTAAGAATAAAAAATATTATTCTGAGTGCCGGCCAGAGGACTTGAACCCCCAACCCACTGATTACGATTCAGTTGCTCTACCAATTGAGCTAGGCCGGCGTAATCAGATAAGATGGTGGAGGATGCAGGGCTCGAACCTGCGACCCCCTGCTTGTAAGGCAGATGCTCTCCCAGCTGAGCTAATCCTCCAAAATACGCCTGGCAGCGTCCTACTCTCACAGGGGGAAGCCCCCAATTACCATCGGCGCTGAAGAGCTTAACGACCGTGTTCGGGATGGGAACGGGTGTGACCTCTTCGCCATAGCTGCCAAACCAACT
>NZ_JBHTCO010000026.1:0-1077 GCF_042665295.1 Scopulibacillus cellulosilyticus | reverse complement strand
TAGATGATGAGGTTGATAGGTCTGAGGTGGAAGCGTGGTGACACGTGAAGCTGACAGATACTAATCGGTCGAGGACTTAACCAAATTACAGCATGTCTTATATTCGCTACTGGTTTTGAAGGTTCAACCTTTCTTTTAAAAAGCCTGCTCCTGCGCCGACGTTAGAGCAATGAAGTATTGCCTGCTCGTCGCATATGGACAAGGAAGCACTTGCGAGTTGCATTGTGCTCCTGCGCGACGATTATTCAATGATGTAAAATCAAAGCTCGTCGCAAACCTGCAGAGTAGCAGATTCAAGTAGTTGGTTTGGCAGCTATGGCGAAGAGGTCACACCCGTTCCCATCCCGAACACGGTCGTTAAGCTCTTCAGCGCCGATGGTAATTGGGGGCTTCCCCCTGTGAGAGTAGGACGCTGCCAGGCAATTCCCCTTTACTTAGGGGTTTTTATTTTGAATTCTTAAGAAGTTACTTAATTCGTGGGGCCTTAGCTCAGCTGGGAGAGCGCCTGCTTTGCACGCAGGAGGTCAGCGGTTCGATCCCGCTAGGCTCCATTTTTTGGCGGCGTAGCTCAGCTGGCTAGAGCGTACGGTTCATACCCGTGAGGTCGGGGGTTCGATCCCCTCCGCCGCTACCAATATAATATCAGGTTGATAATTTCTTGCTTTGCGGAAGTAGTTCAGTGGTAGAACACCACCTTCCCAAGGTGGGGGCCGCGGGTTCAAGTCCCGTCTTCCGCTCCAATAGAAATTAATCTTATCCTTCTTTCCAAAGTTAATAATGGGCCTGTAGCTCAGCCGGTTAGAGCGCACGCCTGATAAGCGTGAGGTCGGTGGTTCGAGTCCACTCAGGCCCACCATTATTTCGTTGGTACATAAACATGATTTAAATATATACTTGCCGCAGGCAGGACAGTCTATTAAGAACAGGATTTTCTAAAAAGAATATCCTGTTTTTTTGGCTCTATAATATTTGTTGGGGTATGAGAAAAATTAAAACAAAAAAATACACGCAAGCTCCTTAATCCTTTACACTTGAATTGTCCAGAAACAAGAGAAGGATAGGAGTTACGTGTATATG
>NZ_JBHTCO010000025.1:0-1018 GCF_042665295.1 Scopulibacillus cellulosilyticus | reverse complement strand
CCATTGATTTATATTGATGATGTAATAAAACACGTAATCGTAAACGATCATAACGCTTAAAACCAAAGGCATTTCGCTTAATCACCTTGGTTTGATTGTTCAATCCTTCAATAAAACCATTTGTATAGCCAAAGGCGAAGCTATTTAATATCTCAATCTGCCAATTCTTAAACGTTTGAATAACTTTTATAAACTCACTTATCCCTGATTCAGTGACCTGATCATAAAAGGCGTTTAAGCCTTTTTTTACTTCATTCATTTGGGTTAACCCAATCTCTTTGGCATTTTTAAACCACGAATGAAAAGATTCCTTTAACTGATATGCACATCTTAATTCCTCTGATAACTTAAGATACCTTTCTAAATACCAACGCTGTTTACCACTTAACGCCTCGTAAGGTTTATAAAAGATGTGCTTCATGCGTTTACACTTTTTACGATCGTACTCATGGAATGTTTTTTGAACACGGCGTCTTATACGATCTAAAGCCCAGTAGATATAACGGCAAAAATGAAACCGGTCCGCGATAATGACAGGGTTTCCAAGTGCCTGTTTAACAGCTGATTTAAAGCTGTAGCTCATATCCATAACGACCTTCTCAACTTTTGATCCTTTACGGCGCAAATAATTTTTAACTGTTTTGACTGATCGATTTGGGAGAATATCTAAAGGTTCACCTGTTTGTGCATTAGCGATGATCACTTGATACTTTCCTTCATTCGTATCACCTTTATATTCGTCAATGGCGATCACTTTAGGTAATTCTTCAAATTCCTTTAGGTGTATAGAGGAAATTCGATCAAACCGACGAATAACTGTTGTCTGCGATGTTCGAAACTGCGCAGCAGTATCTTTAAAGTTTTTGCCATGGATGACGCGCAAACCAAGCGCTTGATTCCATTCGATAGAGTGCCTTTGATAACGTTCCACAACACTGTTCTTCTCCGTAAATCGCTTCCCACATGAACAAACATAACGACGTTTGTGATAAAACAAATAAGATGTTCGTTCAAAGAT
>NZ_JBHTCO010000024.1:0-821 GCF_042665295.1 Scopulibacillus cellulosilyticus | reverse complement strand
TTTTTATGTTAATGCTGAAAGGAAAATGAAAGATGCCAAAGGTGCAGCGAAGTATATAGGACGATATTTAGCGAGACCTGTCATTGCCGAATATCGTATTGAAAATTACGATGGAGAGAAGGTTCATTTTTGGTATGAGGATCATCGAACTGGAAAACGAAAGGATGTCACATGGCCAGTTTATAAATTTATATTTAATCTTTTACAACATATTCCGCCTAAACATTTTCGAATGGTAGGGCGCTTTGGTTTATACAGTAGAAGATCCTATCAAAAAGCTAACCAAATCTTGAGTCTCTATTCTTTTGTAAGAACAAAACAATTATCCTTTTTATTTGAACGTAAAGAGAAGAAAAAAACATATCGCCAAAGAATGATTGAGGCCTTTGGTCAAGACCCATACATATGCCCGTGCTGCCATAGGGAGATGGAACTGGTTGAAATCTGGCATAATGATTATGGTTTCTTATTTCATTACATGGAAGAAGTGGAATGCATTAAAACGTGGAGGATATATGATGATGCGAAGAAACACAAAGCAGGATGAAATGAGTAAGGAATTTCTTAAATGGTTAGAGGAAGAGGACCCATTGGGATTGGATGAAGAGATTACAACAATAATTTTCAAGTGTTTAGATTGTGGTAAGGAAGATGAAGTACCAGATTTTGTAGTCGAAGAGTTTCAATTTGACTTAGAAAAACATGAAGAAGTAGAGGTAGTCTGTCCTTTTTGTGAAGGTACTATGCGACGAGCAAAAAAGAATCCCAAGTGATAAGGCTACACTTGGGAAGTAATTAAGTCGCGCTAGCGATTTTGTTCT
>NZ_JBHTCO010000023.1:0-780 GCF_042665295.1 Scopulibacillus cellulosilyticus | reverse complement strand
ATTGTTTAGGAAACTATAAAATGTCGACTTGTGGATAATTGTTCGGTAAAATGTTCGTAGATTTACCTTGGGGTGGGAACATGGGGAAACATAAAAGTGGTGTTATTAAACAAATTCTAAAAGAACATTTTGACGGTTTCTGGAAGCTTCATGCTAATTTATTACCCGAATCCTATCGGAAAGATATCAAAGAAGCTGTTCAGAAAACAATTAAGTGTGGTACACGTGACTTAGGTTATGCACGATATGAATGTTTAGGATGTGAGGGTAACCCTCGTCCCGTTTTTGTTTGTTTCACTTGTAAGAGCCGGTTTTGTCATAAGTGCGGAAAGAAGTATACTGATGATTGGTCTGATAAGCAACAGGAAATGATCTTTAATGTTCCCCATCGACACATGGTGTTTACTATTCCAAAAGAATTAAGAAGGGTTTTCTATAAAGATCGAAAAAAGTTAAACGAATTAAGTAAACAGGTAGCTGAGGTTTTTAAATTTTATTATGATCGAAAAAGTAAGAAGCGTCATTTAAAGGTGGGCGTAATTACTGTTATACATACGTTTGGAAGGGATTTGAAATTTAACCCACACATTCATACCTTAGTCACTGAAGGAGCTCTTGATAACCGCCATGAATGGGTATCGAGTGAGTATATTTCGTACGATTTCCTAAGGAAGTCTTGGCAAAAGGTACTCTTAGACCTAATGAAGAAGTGGTTTCCTGAAAATCAAAAGGTCTTAGAACTGATCAACGATTTGTATAAACGTTATCCAAATGGTTTTT
>NZ_JBHTCO010000022.1:0-621 GCF_042665295.1 Scopulibacillus cellulosilyticus | reverse complement strand
TTTATAAAAAGAAAACCATACGCTAGGCGTATGGTTCCGGAAAGCTTTCAGCGATGTAACAAAAAAAGCCCCTCTAGTGATAAAATAAATTTTGGTTCGCCAACCAGATTTATTTTACTAGGAGGGAGCTTATGTCATCTGACTTAAACAGTTTAGCACATACTAAGTGGAATTGTAAGTATCACATTGTTTTTGCACCAAAATACAGAAGACAAGTCATATATGGAAAAATAAAAAAAGATGTAGGTATGATCTTAAGACAATTATGTGAAAGAAAAGGTGTAGAAATTATTGAAGCAGAAGCCTGTAAAGATCATATTCATATGTTAGTAAGCATACCACCCAAGATAAGTGTGTCCTCCTTTGTGGGATATTTAAAAGGAAAAAGTAGTTTAATGATATTTGATCGTCATGCAAATTTAAAATATCGGTATGGGAACAGGAAATTTTGGTGTAAAGGTTTTTATGTTGATACAGTAGGAAGAAATAAGAAGGTAATTGAAGAATATATACGAAATCAAATACAAGATGATATAGTCGCAGAACAATTAAGTATGTTCGAATATATAGATCCATTTACTGGTGAAGAAGTAAAGCAGAGAAAAAAGAGAAAATAGGGAG
>NZ_JBHTCO010000021.1:0-598 GCF_042665295.1 Scopulibacillus cellulosilyticus | reverse complement strand
CGCCTCCTAAAAAGTAACGGAGGCGCCCAAAGGTTCCCTCAGAATGGTTGGAAATCATTCGCAGAGTGCAAAGGCATAAGGGAGCTTGACTGCGAGACCTACAAGTCGAGCAGGGACGAAAGTCGGGCTTAGTGATCCGGTGGCGCCGCATGGAAGGGCCATCGCTCAACGGATAAAAGCTACCCTGGGGATAACAGGCTTATCTCCCCCAAGAGTCCACATCGACGGGGAGGTTTGGCACCTCGATGTCGGCTTATCGCATCCTGGGGCTGAAGTTGGTCCCAAGGGTTGGGCTGTTCGCCCATTAAAGCGGTACACGAGCTGGGTTCAGAACGTCGTGAGACAGTTCGGTCCCTATCCGTCGTGGGCGCAGGAAATTTGAGAGGAGCTGTCCTTAGTACGAGAGGACCGGGATGGACACACCGCTGGTGTACCAGTTGTTCCGCCAGGAGCACCGCTGGGTAGCTACGTGTGGCCGGGATAAGTGCTGAAAGCATCTAAGCATGAAGCCCCCCTCAAGATGAGATTTCCCATGATGTTAAATCAGTAAGACCCCTTATAGATGATGAGGTTGATAGGTCTGAGGTGGAAGCGTGGT